>CAJXJP010000015.1 GCA_913055215.1 uncultured Candidatus Altimarinota bacterium
ATGTTCCTGGATTTGAAGATGTAAAAAATATTGCATGATACCTTCAAGATAATGGATCAGAAACACTAAAAGGGGGACTTCCTCAATTTCTCAATCCTTTTATCGGGCTTGAAACAGGACTTTTAGAAACACTAAAAATTATTGTTCCTACAGCTTTTGCTTTAGCAATCATTGGTCTTACAGAATCACTTATGACTCTTTCATTGATTGATGAAAAAACAAATTCAAGAGGGCAATGAAACAAAGAATCTATCGCTCAAGGGGTAGCAAATATGGTTTGTGGTTTCTTCCAATCAATGTGAGGTTGTGCGATGATTGGGCAATCTATGATTAATATATCAAGTGGGGGGAGAGGAAGAGCATCATGAATCTCAGCATCTATCTTCCTTATTCTATTTATTGTTTTTGGAGTATCGATTATATCACTGATTCCTATCGCAGCATTAGTTGGATTAATGTTTATGGTAGTTATCGGAACATTTGCTTGGCCAACATTAAAAATGTTAAATAAAATTCCTAAATCAGATGCTTTTGTACTCGTTGCAGTAACAGTAATTACTGTGGCAACTGGAGATTTAGCTATCGCAGTAATTTCAGGTATTATTATTTCTGCTTTAGTGTTTGCTTGGCAAAAATCAACTCAAATTTCAGTAAGAAGATATATTGATGATAAAAATGTAACTCACTATGATTTTGATGGTCCTTTATTTTTCGGTTCTATTGAAAAATTTAAAACATTATTTCATATTCAAGAAGATACAAAAGAGATCATTATTGATTTTGCAGGAAGTAAAATTATGGATCACTCTGCTATTGAAGCAATTGATAGCCTTACTGAAAAGTATGCAAATGAACATAAAACTCTTCACATCCGTCATGTTTCTGAAGATTGTAGAAAATTAATTAAAAATGCTAATAAAATTATCGATATTAATATTATCGAAGATCCAAAATATAGAGTCGCTGATGATATTTTAGGATAAACAAAAAAACACAGAAAATTCTGTGTTTTTTTTAAAACTTCATGTAAAAATCAAAATTATTCGTATATTAAATAAAATTATTCAATTAATTATAATTATGAAAAAAATTATTATTATCAGTTTATTGTCTCTATTATCTGCACTACTCGTATCTTGTTCTTCACCCTGAGAAATAAGTAATAACAGTAGTCATGAAAATAAATCTTCTGAAAAACAAGAAATTATTCCCAAAAAAGAGATAGAAAAAGTTGTTATTGAAAATATTAACACAACTTCAGACAAAGACCAAGATGGAATAAATGATATAGATGAATTACTTTCATGAGCAAGAATCGATGTAAAAAACAAAAGTAATTATAAAAGTAGATATATTAGTTGAGGGTACCCTCCTGAAGGAGAATGAGTATGTACAGATGTTATCTGGAGGGCATTTAAAGAAGCTGGGTACGATTTAAAAAAACTTGTCGATTCGGATATACAAAATTTTATAAAAGACTATCCTCGCGTAAATAATAAGCCTGATGGAAATATTGACTTTAGGCGTGTTCCAAACTTACAAGTATACTTTAAAAAATATCACAACTCCCTTACAAAAGAAATAAAACCTTGAGACAAAGAAAATTTGAAAAGTTGGCAACCAGGGGATATTGTTATTTTTTGAAAACCGGTAGATCATATATGAATTATTTCTGACAAGAGAAATAATCAAGGTGTACCATTTTTAATTCATAATGCTGGTCCTTACGCAAAAGAGGAAGATATTATAGAATATTGGGATTCAAATATTTCTAAAATAATTGGTCATTATCGTATAAAATATTAAACAATAAAAACACAGAAAATTCTGTGTTTTTATTGTTTTTTGAAAAAAGTCCAAATCTGTTAATGTTGCGTTAATATGTGATTATTATAATCGGTAAGATTATATTATAAATATATTGAAAAATGGAAAGAACAGAAGTGGTTGCAGGAGATGTTGCTGCAATTGGATATGAGCCTTTAGATGAAATATTAGAGATTGAATTTAATAACTTATGTGTATTTAATTTTTTTGAAGTTCCCAATAATATACACGAAGAATTTATAACATCAGAAGATCATGATCATTATTTTGAAAGTTTTATTGAAAATCAATACGATTCAGATCGTGTATTATAAAAAATTATAAAAAAAGAATCACAAAGTGATTCTTTTTTTATAATGCTTTCATTTTTTCAACTACTTCAGAGTCGATAAGATGTTCAATTTTACAAGCGTTTACAGTTGCTGTTTTTTCATCTAATTTCAAAGTTTTTTGAAAGAATGAAATTAAACCGATTCTATTTTGTTCAATTCTTTTGATAATTTCTTCACCATAAGCTGTTAATTTAATGAATTTATTTTTATCTTCATCAATAAACCCTTTTTTTACAAGTGATTTTAGTCCTGTAGAACAAGAACCAGCTGTAATATTAAGTGATCTAGAAATATCAACGGCTCTAGCGTAACCATTTTCTTTTAATAGCCCATCAATTGAGAATAAATAGTGAGTTGCAGAGTGAGTGATTTTTTGTTCATCAAACTCCTTCCATACGGCATTAGTTTCTTTTACTGTCATAATCTTAATTTTATTATATAAATTTTTTTTTATCTCCCTTTTCGATGATGATTATATGTAAAATAATATAAATTCAACCTTTATATTACCTTAAGAAATCATTTTTATGACAAAAATAAGTCTTATTTCACTTCGATAATTGACATGTTAGTAATTATATTGTTATATATAATTTGCACTTACTGTGTCAATACATCAATTAGCTGAATATAGAAGTATTTATTTATTATGCAAACCATTGGATTATGTATAATATAGTTTGTTTTTTCGGCTCAAAAAAACAGATAGATTAATTTATTATTTAATGTATAATATATATTATTAAAAAGGTAACTATTCTTATTTTCAGCGTTTTTAAAAATATTTTATTTGAATAAAATATTAAAAATATCAATTAAAATGACTTTTCTTTTTATTTTTACCATTTTTTCTATATAATATCGCAAATTTTACAACTAAATGATTACAAATGGGGATTTCGAATGAAACGGTTATTGGATTTAAGTCAGTAGATTTTCACTTTGACTTAAAAAGACCATTATTAGATGAGGTAACTTTTAACATTAGAAAAGGTTCAAAAATTACTCTTATGGGACAAAATGGGGCATGAAAATCAACGATATTTAAATTAATTAATGGGAACATTAAACCAAAATGTGGAACTATTAATGTTGATCAAAAATTAACTATCGCAACAGGATACCAAGTAGTTTTACCAGAAGATAAAGAATTATCAGTTTCAGAATTCTTTAGAAAATATTCTAGAGATACTGATAGTTTTAATATCGATAGACAAATTGCTGAAGTTTTAAACGCAGTAGATTTAAAAGCTCCACTTGATAAAAAAATTCAAGCTTTTTCAGGGGGGCAACAAGCAAGACTATTACTTGCGGCGGCACTTATTCAAAAACCAGACATTTTATTATTAGACGAACCAACTAATAATTTAGATACAGCAGGGATTTGGCATTTAACAGATTTTTTACAAAATTATGAAAATACTGTTGTAGTAATTTCACATGATGCTGAATTTTTAAATAGCTTTACTGATGGTGTAATATATCTTGATGTTCATACAAAAAAAGTTGAACAATTCGTAGGGGATTACCATGATGTAGTTGAAAAAATTAAAAGAAATATTGAAAAAGAAAATATGGCAAATGCTCGTCTTCAAAAAGAAGCTCAAGCAAAAAAAGACCAAGCTAATGTCTTTGCTCATAAATGAGGGAAATTAAGAGCTGTAGCTAAAAAAATGAGAGAAGCTGCTGCTGAAATGGAAGATGATATGGTTGATAATAGAAAAGAAGATAAAACAATTAAAGATTTCACAATCCCACTTCAAGAAAATGTAGGGGGTGTATTACTAGAAATCAACTCAGTTCATATTATGAATCAAGAAGAAGTAGTTGTGAAAGATGTAGAAGTTCAAATCAGAAAAGATGATCATGTATTATTATCTGGACCAAATGGTATTGGTAAATCTACACTACTTGAAAAAATTGTAAATGGTGATGAATCAGGTTGTAAATTAGCCGAAGGAGTAAAAATTGGTTACTACAGACAAGATTTCTCAAATCTTGATTTTGAACAATCTGTATATGACTGTTTAAGAGGTGCTGCATCAGATGAATTATCTGAACAAGATTTAAGATCAAAAGCTGCTGGATTCCTTATTACTGGGGAAATTATGAAAGCTAGAATTGGAGATCTTTCTGAAGGACAAAAAGGGTTAGTTGCATTCTGTAGACTTGTATTCCTACAACCTGGAATACTTATTCTTGATGAACCAACAAACCACATCAACTTTAGACATATTCCTGTTATTGCAAAAGCACTAGATGAATTTAAAGGAGGTATGATTCTTGTTTCCCATGTAAATGAATTTGTATGGCAAATTAGAATGGATCAATATTTAGATTTAGATTAAGAAAAATTAAAACCCACAAGAAATAAATTTCTTGTGGGTTTTTTTTGTTATGTTGTTTTATAAGTTATGAATTATAATATATAAAATATGTCGTGAAATTATCGCTGTTGAATTTCTTTTAAGAAGATAGTATTGAAAATACAAGTTGAAAACATGATTTATTTCAATAAAATATTATTATAATTTCTAACTATTTCTTTATGTCAAAATGATATGATATATTCTTCACGAATAAATATAAAAAAGAAGACCAAGATAATTTAGAAAAAATGAATAAAAGAGATAATATACGTAATCAGAAAAGAAATCAGAGGAATAAGGAGCTTCAGTTGTATAAAAACGAAAATTATAACTCTATTATACCGTTATTACAGGAATACTTTGAAGAGATTAGAAATAATAATGAACATTGCATTCTTAATTTAACGTATGACCTGATTAATAAGTTCATTCGTGAAAACAAGGTATTAAAATTAATCAGCAACTTAGAAGAGATTCTAAGAGAAATTCCAAAAAACCCTTTTCATGATATGATTTGAATAAATTTTGATACAAATATTGAGAAATTAGGACAGGAACTATGTATATTAATTAGGAATAATGAGGCAATAGACTATATCTACATTGAAATAAATTGATTTACAATTAATTATTGATGGGATTTACATATTCAATGAATTAAGTGAAATGGATATAAAAATTTCAATCAGAACTTTGATGAGAATAGTTTGTTTGAAAATTGTGAAACTATTATCGTTAATAATTTTGACCTCTTATTTTGAGCAAATGAAGATGAAAATGATTTTTTTACAACATTATGTTCTGATTATATTGATGCTTGAAATAAAAATCTTGTATTGCAGGAATCATTCCAAATTTGCGAATTATTAATAATTCTGCGTGTAAATCAACTTTTAGAAAAATCATTAAAATTAGTGGAAAATATCAATATCCCAATTTACATCAATGCTCATGATTATAGTTTCACAAATCTAGTAAACAAAAAAGACTAAATATAAAATATTTAGTCTTTTTTGTTTTTTGATTTTTCTTCCCATATATAATCAAATATTGAACGCATAGTTTTAGCAATATCTTCATTTTCAATTACTACTCATGTAATAGGGGATTTCATAGAAATAAAATGTGTTTTATTGTCGTATATTTTTATTGACACTTCCAAATTTAGTAAATCTTGCTCTATGGTTTTTGCATTCATACTATAGCGAGTCAGTTCTGCAGGAGTTGGATTTCTGTTTAGAATTATACTTTTTTTCGACTTGTCTTTGTATTTTTTAAATATTTTATTTCTCAGTTTTCTTAATACGTTTACTTCTCACTCTTGACGGTTTACATTTGAGCTAAATATTGAAACTTGTTTTGGTTCATCTTTTGCTTCTATTCGATATAAATCTGCTACATTTTCTGGTCATTCATAAATCGATACTTTTGGTCTATTGGAATATTTATTATTTATAGCTCTTAGTTCAGGGAGTTTTTCCTTTAACTGAGAAACATTTGCTTGCAATCATGATAACAATACATCTGGATCAACTGCCTCATAATAAAACACATTATTTTTTGAGTGTTTCTTGAGGTATCATTTTTCTTCCATTTTTTCTAAAATAGAATATAGCGTTGTTCTTTTGATTCAAGAGGTTCTGGATATATTTGCAACTTGTGTAACTCACAATTCTAAACTTGAAATATAGACTTTTGATTCATTTTCAGAAAATCATAATGCTCTTAATGTTTTCAATATTTCCATAAGTATTCCTTACTAGATAATAGTTGTCATTTCTAACGACAACTATTATAGTAAATTATTTTGATATACCAAATCTATTGCTATTATACTTGTAATAGATCCGTAAATAAATTTTATGAACATATATATACTTATAGGAATTCCAGGATGTGGAAAATCAACCTATATAAATAAACATAAATGAAAAAATGATATTGTTTTATCTTCGGACGAAATAAGAAATGAATTATTTGGAGATGAAAATATACAAATAAATAATGCTTTAGTTTTTGAAACATTGTTTCATAGACTAGAAGAAGCAACGAAAAATAAATCTGAGAATATCTATATAGACGCAACTAATATTGCAAAAAAAGAAAGAAGAATCCTTTTGAATACTATAAAGAGATACAATAAAACAAAAACACAATATATTAATGGGGTGTTATATAAATCAAGAGATTATAAAATTACCTGAGTAAATATAGAAATTGACCTTGATACTTTAATAAAAAGAGACTTAAATAGAGAAAGAACCGTCGGCGAAAAAGTAATTATGAAAATGTTAAACAGATATACTTGTCCGCATATAGATGAATGATTTGATGAGATTGTCATGATTGACAACACCTCTACAAACCTTAGTAATGATTTTAAAAATGAGTTACTTATATTTGTCGAAACTTGAGACAATCTGGAAAAACTATTAGCATCTAATCATTGGCTTCAAGCTTCTCTTGATTGTGAACAAACTTCCAAATATCACCAAGAATCTTTGCTAGAACATTTAAATATGATTTTGGAATGAGTAGAAAAAAACGCTAATGTTGAAGATATAAAATTATATAGATTACTCACAATATTTCATGATATCTGAAAACCGTATGCAAAAGATACAAAAAAGAATAATTTGATTAAAAGAGGATATAAACATATAGAAGATAATACTTTTGAGAAAAAGAATTGAGACTTGTGCGAAGTAGAATGAATAAATGATTTTCAATTCTTAGGGCACGAATCACTCTGAGCAAATATGTTTAGAATTTCTTTTAAGCCATACTTAATTGAAAATGATGTAGTTTCCAAAAACGATGCAGATTTACTAGAAATAGTAATTGCAGGTCACCTAGAGTTCCATAAAAATCAAAACGATTCTATTAAAATAACAAGTAAAATTTACGAAAATAATACAAAAGTATTTAAAATTGGCTCAGAATTTTCAGAATACGATTCAAAGTGAAGAATTTGAAAAAATAATAATTAAATATATATACCATGTTAACTCACTTATACAATTCATTAAAAAAAATTACAGAAACTAATGATGCCTTTTATTCATCTATTCAAGAAATAAATGGCTACTCTATTGAAAGCTTTTCATATAGATTTGTTGAAGCGAATTCTTTTTTAGACATTGAATATGCAAGTGAAATGAGAGGGATTGCATTTATTTATGGACATGAAATTAATACGCCAAAATTATTTACAGCCGGATATCACAAGTTCTTTAATTACGGAGAAGTAAATACAATAGAAGAGATAAGAGGGAAAGATATTGAATCTATACAAGATAAAATTGATTGATCATTAATTATGTTTGGACAACTTCCTGATGGAAAAATTATTGCTAAATCTAAAACTTCTATCAATAGTGATGTTGCAGTTTACGCAAATAATATTCTAAAATCAGATAAAATGTTTTATAATTTTATAAAAAAATATTTAGATCTTTGAATTTTTCCTATATGTGAATATGTAGGTCCAGATAACAGAATTGTACTGAGTTATCAAACATCAGAACTCATATTATTATGAATGAGAAAAATAAATGGAGAATATTTAAGTTCGTCAGAAGTAGAACAAATAAGAAACAATGAAATTCCACATATTAATATATCTCAAACTATTCCAGTTACATCATTATCTACTCTATTAGAAAAGCAAAAAGAAGAAGAAGGCTATGAAGGATATATCGTAAATTATACAGACGGCTATAAAATGAAAATAAAGCTATTAAGCTATATAATGAAACATAATGCAAAAGACTCAATTAATAATTCGAAAAAATTAATGGAAATTTGCTTAAATAATGAAACAGATGATTTAAAATCATTATTTATGGATGATCCTATTGCTATCGATTTAATCAAAGAAGCTGAGCATAAAGTATTTTCATATTATAACTGTATAGTCGCTGAATCAAATCAATTATTTGAAAAATATAGCCTCCTTTTTTATCAGTATAACTTAACTGCTGACATCAATAAAAAAAGAGCAATTAGAAAAGAAATAGTTATGCAAAACAAAAAAAATAAATACTTCGGGTTTCTGATGAAGAAACTTGATAACTGAAAAATAGATTACAAGGAATTTGTAAGAAAAAATATTATTATATAAACATAATTATGTTAGGAAAAATATTAATCAAAAGACTTGGACTTATTCCAATTCAAAAAAATTATAACATATCAATATCAAAAAAAATCACATTTTTAACATGATGTGCATGATTATGATATGAATTTAAAAATTCAGAACTTTACAATGATTCTGTTTTAAATATATCATCTGAAATTATTGATACATTGACTGAAATCAGATGAGGAAGTGCTCAAAAAGTGCCTTTATTTCTATGATTTCCTGAAAATACCCCTGATGATACTGAGTATTATGAAAAAAGAATATTTGGCTATATTTGAAACTATCTTGGGCTTTTTAATGAGTGAAAAAAATTAGAAAATGGCATTATTATACCTGAATGGTTATTTGATTGTAATCAATTTTGAGCTGACCCAATTACACAATTTCAAGATGCTTGAATGTTTACCCAAGCTTTAGAAGCACAAAAACAACAAAACAAGGACACTCACATCGAAATGCAAACACTGACATTTGTTCCAGAAGAAATTGCAATTAAACAATTAAAAGAGTATTTAGAAAATATTCTGTATTCAAAATCGTCTATAAGTGAGTCGATTCATGAGGAATTAGAATTTTTGATTGATTATTTTTGAATTGATACTATTCAGTTTGAAAGGGTTGTGTTTAAAGAAATTAAATCATTTATTTCAAAATATTTATGGAATCAGGGGAGATATGATAGATTAACAAAATTAATTAGCACACCTACTGATTTTCTAAGACTTTTTGCATCACTTACAAGTAGTGATATATCATTAGCGAATAAAATTAAATTCCCTAAGTTTAAAAGATCAGAAAGAAGATTTATACTATGATCTTTGGAAAAGTTTTGAGATCTAACAAATGATTTTTATAAATATTCGAGTTTATGGAAAAGATTATGAGAATATCTGCATCCATGAGAATATTCGAGAAGATATCCTAAAACATACTTATATTTTCAATTATTAAGAGAGGATAGGCTACAAACATATGACTCAAAAATTCAAAAAGCTTTATCCATAGGCGATATTGAGAATGTTATTAATCTCCTTAAACAAAAGCCATGAATTTTTGCAAGAAAGCTACATGAAGTCCTAGAAAAATCATGAAATTGATATGTAAATGTACTCAATGCCTTTCAAGAAGTTTGAGAAAGAGTAGAACTGAAAAACTTAATGATTATGAGGTATTATTTTCAAACAATTGAAACAAGTGAATACAAAACCATCATCAACAAGAAATGATCAATAAAAATATTGGAAAATAAAAAACATAGACTTCCTGATAATGTAGATATTCTCACCGTAGAGTTGTTAAATAACTTAATTATAAGTAAATTAAAAAAAGAATCTTGTTTTAATAAAGTTAACAATAAAACAATATATATTTCTAAAGCGTTAAAAAATATTACTATACCTTTATCTTCAAGAAAAGCAGTAGATGGGTATTATAGATGCTGAAGATGATCTAGATTTAAAATTGATATGGAAAAAACTTTAAGATTATTTGCATATTGGAAACAAATAAAAAATAGAACTGATTTAGATTTATCTGTTATATTTTTTAATGATCAAATGAAAGCTATTAATCATGTGAGCTATACACAATTAAAAACTGACTGAGCAATACATTCATGAGATATTCAATCTGCTCCAAATGGTGCTGTCGAATATGTTGATATTGATCTCAGATATTTCAACAAAAGCATTAATACATTTTCATTAAAAAAATCTTTTTTCTGAAAGAACCCACATGCTGATGTTAAATATATTGCCGTTCAAATTTATAAATATTCAGGAGATGATTTCGATGATATTGAATGTTTTGCATGATGGCAAATAAGAAATAAAATTAATTCTGACTATAAAAGTTTTGATGAAAAAACTGTAGCAAATAAGTTTGATTTGTACGGAAACTGATCGTATTTTATGCCTATTATATTAGACATAGAAAGAGAGGAAATTGTTTATACTGACTTAGCTGTAAATTCTAGAACATCTTGAAACAATGTCGAAAATTCACTTAACACTGTTGAATTAATTACAAAGCAAGCCTTAGATTTTCATAAAACTAAGCCAAATATTTATGATCTTGTTGCTTTTCATGCAAAATCTCAAAGTCTAGAAATAATTGACTATAAAGAAAGCGCCGATATAATTTGTGATGTAACCGATTGAGATTACAACATAAAAAATTCTGAAAAAATTCTTTCAGAACTTCTGTAAGGTACTTAGTGGGCTTAGGATGTACATCCTTCAAATTTACTTTAACCCCGAGGTCGTAGGTTCAAATCCTACCTATTGGAAACAATAGTAGCTCAGTAGGTAAGAGCACGGGCTAAATTGTAGATTCACTTTCCCACTAATATATACAGGCGTAATATTTACTTCCTTCCAATACTGATTATATAGTAAATATAATTTCCTGAAAAATATATATGGCTTATGAAATACATCCTTCTATAATCTTCAAATATCGTATTTCAAATTTCCAACATAAAAGGCCCTCCACTGAGGGTCTTTTATGTTGGAAAAAAAATTAATTTAGATACTGAAGGCAAAGATAGTTGAGTAAATTATGTTAAAAAGTATCATATTACATATATATTTTAATTAATATTACTATGTGAAATCAAACCGCTATCATTGACAAACTACCTCATGATTTAATTGAGATAATTAACAAAAAGGAGAAAATTTATTTACAAAATGAAGAATATGAACTTCTAAATTATCAAAATATGTCCATTGAAAAAGATTCTTTATATATAAATGATTGTAATATAGAAATAGATTTTGACAATAAAAAAATGTGGTGAGATGAAGTTATAAATGGGGAATCTATTTATTCATATTATATAAAATTTCATCAAAAATGGGCAAAACACATAAGAGAAGAAGATGATGATGATGATTACGTAACTTCAAAATTAGAGTTATTGTTTCAATCCAAGGAAGCTATAGATTTTTATGGGTCTATTGAGGTTAAAAATTTATTTAATAAAATTAGATTCACCAAGGATTATTCTAATAACAGAGGCAACTATTGGATACTTGTATATTTACCAGATATGAAAATGTATTGATTAGAATATAATGATTGATGGATAATAATTTATAAAAACATAAAAACCATACAAGAACTTTGTGAAGCAAGTAATAATCACTCAAACTTTCCTTTCCTTGAATGATACCCTATGGATAATACCTTAAAGCTTATATATAAATATGACAATTCTGCAGAAGACCCTAGAGTATAAATCTATAGATGTTATTTTGAAAGTAGGGTCAATTTATATGGTATTGGTAAGTTTATTAGAATCTACATAATTTTATTGCTGATTATAGAATTTTATGCTATAATTTTTTCGTCCAGAGTTTTTAATTGATAAAATACTAAAATAATGAGCTTTAAATGAAAGTTAAGTAATTATTTATCTATATCTGTTGAAAGATGAGTTATTACAGAACAACAAAAAAAAGACATACAAAATATTGTTGAAACAGAAACATCTAATATCTGATTCTTTAAAATACTTAGCTTAATAGGTTCATCATGTATTTGATTATGAGTTTTACTTATAATATCTAGTAATTGGTGATACTTTCCGCAATTTGTGCAATTAATTTTAGCACTATTTTTACCTATTATTCCTCTGCTAATCTGACATTATTTTTTATATGTTCAAAAAGAGTTAAAAACACTTTGAACATGTTTTGTTTACTTATCATGATTTTTAATTTGAGCTTCCATCTCTCTTATATGACAAATATACAATACAGATTGAAGCGCTTGAAGCTTATTTGCTTTATGGTTTGTTCTATTATTGCCATTAGTTTATATCTTCCGATTTAAGGCGCTTAGTCTTCTTTCTATAGGTTTATTTTACATAGCTTTTTACTACTCCATAATAGGTGATTGGTCTTTGTTCAGTAGCAGAGAAACTGTTTTGATGTTGTATTTTGTTATTCCTGGTTTAATTTCAATTTGATCATATTTTTTGAATAAATTCTCTAAAGGGGATTATCACTATTTCTTATTTCCTTTTTTTGCTATATCTCTAAAGATAGCACTTATTGCTAGTTTTATTGCGACTGTAGGAAAAAGTTTTTACTTTATAGAAATACCTTTTTTACAAAACTTATTATTTATAGGTATTACTTTATTTGTTATTTGGTGGTCAAATAAAAATAGTGAAATATTAATTAAACATTCAGCTCTTTTTTGGATGTGAGCATATATGATAACAAAATATTTTGTTATATTTTGAAGTTATTTATCTGGGTGAATTTTCTTCATATCATCATGATGTTTTTTAATAGGTATCGTATATTTACTAATGAAAGTAAATAAATATCTAGAAAATAAAAAATTATAAGCTAATATACAAAAAAATGACTAGAAAAGAAAAAGAAATAAGCTTGAAGGGTTTAGTGTATTTAATAGCATTAATATTAACTGTTTTATTATGATTTATAGGAATTAATGAATTCACACTTCAAACAGGGAAGGATATATATCTTAAAACTACTCCTGTTGATCCAAGGGATCCATTAAGAGGAGATTATGTAATATTAAGATATGAATTTGAAAGCGATAAAAAATTAATTAATTACATAAAAGAAAATGATATCACAAATGAAGATATATATGTGTCTTTCATTTCAGACAAAGATAATAACTGAATTATAAAATCCGTATCTAAAACAAAACCTGATGATTGAATATATATATCATTAAAAGTCTCACAAAACACTTGGTGATCAATGAGCTATGAAACATGAATATGAAAATTTTTTGTGCCAGAATGAACTGGGCGAAGAATAGAAAGAGTTAGGGGTAATTTAATAGTCCATGCAAAAATAGATATTCTATGAAATGCAAAAATAGTAGATCTTTATTATAAATGAGAAAAGGTTAATCCTAAGACTTTTGATCCAAATTAAGTATTTATATAAAAATTTTACAATAAAAAAGGCAACTAAATAAATAGTTGTCTTTTTTAGGTATTTAAAATTACTAAATCACTCAATAGAGAAGTAAATAATTATTTATAATTTTATTTGTATTTCTTCTTTAAATTGAGAGTTTACAGCATACAAAGATATTTTTTTTCAATTTATATCTATATTTTTAATTTTTGATATTTCTTCACATAAGATTGCCTCTATATTTTCTCTATGTTTTTCAAAAATTTCTGAATTTAATATTTTTAAAAATGTTATATGTGGAGAAAAGGAAAAGTTATTATCTTCTACATCACTCCTATTATATTTTTCATGCAACTTATTTCTATATTCCACTAGAGGTAAAGAAGTGTTACTTTTAAAATATAATACAAATCTATCTCACTCTGGATTATAAAAGTAACTGAAGCCATTAGTATAAATTCAATTATTTATACTCAAATTTTTTATGTCATTTTTAATAGCATCTTTAGTGCTATTGCTAATATCTTTTTCTAAATAGTATATAGTAATATGTGGGGATAGGGGATTTTGAAAAAGTATAGAATTTTCTATATTTTTTTCTTTTACGTATTTATACATTTCAACAAATAAATTTGAAAATATCTCTGATTTCAATTCAATTCATATAAAATGAGATGTTGTTTTCATGAAAAGTAATGATAACAAATAACTTTATTAAATATTATTCGAATATCAAAAAACCACAAGAAATAAATTTCTTGTGGTTTTTAATTTTCTATATGGTCGGAAATGCAGGACTTGAACCTGCAACCCCGCGCTCCCAAAGCGCGTGCGCTACCAATTGCGCTAATTTCCGATGGTGGGTATACCTGGAGTTGAACCAGGGACCTCACGATTATCAGTCGTGCGCTCTAACCAACTGAGCTATACACCCGAATGCAATTTTAGAAATGGAGCGGGCAATGAGACTCGAACTCACAACCCTCTGCTTGGAAGGCAGATGCTCTAGCCAATTGAGCTATGCCCGCATTTGTTTATCTCTTCAAACTTGCGAGACACATAATATAAAAATATCAAATAAAGTCAAAACTTTTTTCACACTTTTTTATTATTACAAAAAAAATCCCTTTTTAAAGGGATTTTTAATTAACTATTTTGTTGTTTTGCTGCTTTAAATGTGTTTTCCATAAGCATTGCAACTGTCATTACACCAACTCAACCGGGAACTGGAGTAATTCTATTTCCAACCATTTCAATCGTACCAAAGTCAGCATCACCATGAATTTTACCATCAATTACTGTGAATCATACATCAATAACTGTTGTTCCAACATGAATCATATCAACTTTTAATAAACCAGGAACTCCTGCTGCCATAATTACGATATCTGACTTAGACGTGTGGAGCTTTAAATTCATTGTTCTACTGTTACATACCGTAACTGTTGCTCAAGCGTTCATAAGAAGCGCTGACATAGGTTTTCCAACAATGTTACTTGCACCAACTATACAAACATTTTTTCCGGTAAGTTCAATATTTTCATGTTTGAAAATTTCCATAACACCCGCTGGTGTACAAGAAGCGAACCCTGAGTTATCTCCGATCAGGATTTTCCCAACATTGATTGGATGAAAACCATCTACATCTTTTTCAGGAGCAATAGCTAATGTTACTTTTGTTGCAGAAATATGTCTTGGAAGAGGCATTTGAACGATAAAACCATTTATAGAATCATCTTTATTCATTTTTTCTATTTCCTCTAAAAGACGTCTTTCAGAAATTTCTTTTGGTAATTTTTTAATAACAAATTTAATTCCTGTAAATTCAGCCCATTTTTCTTTTTGTTTAATATATCTTAAACTTGCTGCGTTTTCTCAAACGAGAATTACTCCTAAAGTTACTGAAAATGTCGAAGTTTCAACTGACATTTTAATATGATCGTACTTTTTAGCTGCGATCTTTTTTCCATCAATAATCATGCCTTTTTTATAATAAATGTATAATTTGTTCCAAATGACTATATAGAAAAATATTAAATTGCAAATTGTGATTATCATATTATAGTAAGAAAAATTTATTTATTTTTCAAGATTTTATGAGTAATCGTCTTTGAGGATTTTTAATATTAATTCTCTGCATTTGATCGATGTATTGAATATATCAGTATTTTTTTATACAAAACACATATTCATTTGAAATAAGTACGAATTCGGAAGATTATTCTGTTACACTTTCGCATCCAAAACTCCCAAATAATATTATTATTACTTGTAACGAAAAAAAATGTAATTCTCCTGAAATTCCTGCATTTTCATACTCAGCAACAGTAACTGCTGAATCTTATAAAAATCTTAATTTTAAAGTAAATTATCCAGAGGATATAAATAAATCGTTTCATTTTGATTTATTAAAAGATACTAAATTAGTTTCTCATACAGATGACACATCTTCAATTACAATCCCTGATCCTTCAGATCTAGAATGAAAAATTCATAATAAGAAAGAATCCATTCAAGATAAAATAGTACGTTTAAAAATTGAAAAAAAATCATTTTTCAGTCAAATTGATAAAAACATCTGACAAATTGCTTTTCTTGAAGAATGAAAAAATACCGCACTTTATATAAAAAATAAAAAAGTAGCAAATATTGAACTAAGTAAATCTGACAATATAAGCATTATTCCTATAATAAACGAGCCTGAAAAGCTTATAATTAGCGGCTATAACAAACACTTCCTATGGAATAATCTTGTTCAAGAGCTGAGTTCATTAGAAATAGAACTCCCGATTATTTATGCAAAAAAATATCATTCTGGCTTACATTTAGTAACAGAAAATTGAAGTTTTATACAATCAGATAAAAAATCAGATTTTACATATTTCTCATATTTTGAAGATTTTATAGAACTTAATAATAATTTCATAGGAATAATCCATAAGGATGATTCAAGAAGAAAAAACAACTTAAATTTAACCGAATATTCTGGAGATATAATTCTGTTATATAATCCAAAAGAGAGCATCAAGAAAGTGCTTCTTACTCCATCAAAAAACATTACAAAAATATTTTTAAGCGATAAAAGAATATTATTAGAAGATTCAGAAAAATCTATATTTGAATTAAAAAACTATTAAAAGAAGAGATTATATCTCTTCTTTTTTGATTTTTCATAAAAATATACTAGACTTTATTTATATACTTTAGTTAAAATATTTTTCTATACATGAAAAAAATAATAAAATTCATTTTTCTGTTTTCTTTAGCTTTTTTGCCTATAAATTCTACATTTGCAACAGAAGTTTTATCTGACCCTTATATATCAGAAAGCGCATGTAAAGCTATTTTGTACAAAAACAATGAAAAATATCCTGATTATGATAGATCTGGTTGTTTTCAACAATTTGGAAATTATTATTATAAAATTTGCGAAAAAGGAACAAGTTGCGGAGGGAAAAATACTTCTTTCATAAAAAGTGATAACCTAAATAGTGTGAATAATTACATCGATGAAATAGTTAATCCTGAACAAGAAGAACAAATCAAAGAAGAATCTTCACAAAAAGACATCGGAGCTACAGAAAATAATTCTACAAATCTCAACTGTAATTCTGGCATTATTAAAGGATATACTTATCCTGTAATAAAAAATTGAAAAAGTGATTATGGGGTTAGAGAAATCTTTGCCGGATTACAATATCACAGAGTTGATTGCAAAAACTGAAAAACAAGACTATGACAATTTTATGATAAGAATAATAGCTCTGTAACATACCTTAAATGTTATCATGGATACAATCCGAGTAATTTTTCTTGTCAAAAACAACAAAAAACTTCTGTCTTAAATACTTGCTCTCACTGACAAATAGGAAAATATAGTTATGCAGGTTTTAGCGAATGAGAAATTCAAACCGCTTATTTCGATGTATTTGGAGGAAGCAAACAAACAAAAATTAGTTGTGATTCTCAATGAAATGTTACAGAATACAAAAACAAAGAATTTATTACCAGTTATTTAAAATGTAATGATGGTTTTGCTTTTCATTCAGGAAAATGTAGAGAAAATAAATAAAAAAGAAATATCGAAGATATTTCTTTTTTATTTTACAGGCACTATTTTGGAATTGTCGAGTGAAACTTCAGTCTGAACATTCATTTTTCATAGAAAATTCTTATATTAATAGACAAAGATTTTACTTTTAAATATATATTCATGCAGTTTCGTTTAACAAAAAAGGGATTCACCATTGTTGAACTTATGGTGGTAGTAACAATTATCGCTGTTTTGTGAGCAATTAGCTTTGTTTCTTATAGTTCATACACACAAGATGTTCGTGATGCAAACAGAATTGCACAACTCACTTCGATTCATAACTTATTGTTTCAATATTGAGCGAAATCAGAATTACCTAAACCAGATGATGCTGTTGATATTCGTGTTGATGGAAAAATTATTTGATATCAATGATATGCGGGGAAAAATGTTTTAGAAGATATTTGATATAATACAAAATGACAGGATCCTTTAGATAAAAAATATTTTACCTATTATGTTACAAAAAATTTAAAATATTTTCAACTCTTAGCGCTTGCTGAAGACCCTGAAAACGTACCCGGCTTCACTGGGAATATTGAAAGTTCTCCTATCGCAGCACTATTTAAAACGACACTTGCTAATGAAGAATATGCAGAAAGACATCCTATGATTAGTGGGAAAAAACTTTGAATACTCGTAACAGAAGATAATATTCCTTTACAAGAAATTGAAGAAGTAAAAGGATCAAGAGCTATTGATATCGATATAACAACTAAAGTATTCAAATCATACTTAAGTGACTCTATGTTTGCGCTTGGAAGTGGCGATGTCCTTTCAAATTTATCGAAAGTAAATCAAGTTTGATGAAAATGGTGTACTGCCTACAGATCAAATTTATCATGTTTAGAAGTCGCTCAAGTTGAAGACAATAAACTTCCAGGTATTCCTGATTTATGAAATTCAATACCAATTCCACCAGAATGGTATCTGAATCTTCCTTCAGACTTAATAGAGTTATTTGACCTGAATTGAGAATATGTAGAACACTGGTTATCTAATAATTGTGATAAAAATAATTTAGATGTTATAAAAATTAAGCCTTCAGAAATTAATAATTTTATGGCTTGAAATCTTGCGCTTCCTATTGAAGGAAAGGCCACAACTTATACATTTCCTGGACACTGGTGAAATAATAAAATTTACCAACTAGTAGAGGAAGATAATGGATCAAATACATTTATCTTAGATGAACCAATTCGTTCTTGGCATGGATGAGCTGGAAATCAATGTGTTTGACTCGTTTGAAACGGGAAAACAATTGTAAAAACTAGATATAGGGAAAACTATGTTATTGACGCAAATATACAATGACAAATCCTCTATGGACTCAACATCGATGGATGAAGAACTGAATCAAGAAGCGGAAATACTTATGGCCTTTACATAAATCAAAGAAATATAACTGCTTTAAATGTAAATGTCTTTAACTCTATAGAAGGAGTGCATTTACATGTATCTGCTGACAATTCACTTTTACAAAACGTAAACACTTTTTCTAATACTGGCCACTGAATTTATAGTTTTGACGGGAGAAATCAAACTTATTCAAACATAAATTCATTTAACAACTATTACTCATGAATAAAGTTTTATACAAATACTGAGCATAAAATTCATAATGCAAATATCTTCAACAATGCATATGGAATTGATTCTTCTTGAAATAGTTCAGTTGCAATAAATAATTCAAATATTTTTAATAACACTTATGGTGTGATTGTTAATTACACCAATGATGTAATGAATAATGTAAATATACATAATAATGAAATATGAATTTATCTACAATGAGGAACAAGTCATGCTTTCAACAAAGTAAAACTTTTCCAAAACTATAGACCAATTATTGGTTCTAGATGATGGCAGGGTTCTCGTTATTATGGTGATACATATGTAGCATGAAATAATCTATGAGCCTCTCAATTTTACAGAGGACAATACCATGGGTATTTCTCAGATGGTAATCTCATTTCATCACTTCCAAACATCAATGACCATAAAGTTATCCCAAATATTATGGGATGGAATAGTTCAGCTCAGGGAAAACAATCTGTTTCGATTAATGGAACTGAAACTCTTTCTCTAGGAACAGCTATTCAAAATCAAGTTCGTCCGCTTAAAGCAACAAGTGCCAGTTCAGTAACAGAATACTGAGATGACAATACTGGACGTTATGATTATAACTCTAGCAAACAAATAGGGCAGTGGTAAAAAACAAAAAAAACTTTCACAAGATGTGAAAGTTTTTTTTGTTTTTTTACATAGTACCAATTCTATACTCAATTTCTTTTCCAACAAATACTTTATCTCTTCCGTATTTTAGACGAGAAAGTTCAGTAAATGCTTGTGCGAGTTTTGCATCTCACGTTTCCAAATATGGATTCACTGGGATGATTGAAAAAGGAGTAGTTGGTTGATTATCAACTGCTAATTTCATAACAGCTTTAAATTTATCCATGTTTACTAAATCTTGATTTGAAAATACAGGAGCATAATATTTTTCTAAAAATTCTCCATCTTCTGGTCAGATTTTATAACTCATAATAGAACCAACATTCCCAAAAATTGCTTGTTTTAGATTCAGATTTGATTTTGTAAGCGCATCAGATTTTTCTAATTGTCCTAAGTATTGGTGAGCAAGCACCATACCAAGGCGGTATTTTCTGGCTTCTGACAGTATTGATTCAATTGCTGGAGTAACATAGTTTTGGAACTCATCAATATACATAAAGAAATCAGAACGATCTTCTTTTGCTACATTTTGTCTTCTCATGGCAGCCATTTGAATTTTAGAAACCAGGATCAACCCGAGTAGTTCTGAATTTAAATCTCCTAAAACCCCTTTTGAAAGGTTTACCATAAGAATTTTTTTATTTTGCATAACATCAAAAATATCAAACGATGATTTTGTTTGTCCAATAATATTTCTAATCATTGTATTGGTAATAAAACCACCAAATTTTGCTGCAAAATAAGGAATCATTTCTTGTTTTTCTCTATCTCCCATAGAGCCGTAAGTGTTTTCCCACCATGCTTTTACGATTGGATTTTGAACGTGTTGAATATATGATTTTTGGAATTCGTTATCCGTAAATAAACGAACAATATCTGTAATCGCTCCTCATTGAGGCGCATCCATTAAAGTTAAAACACCATTTCTAAAATAATCTTGCAACCTTGGGCCAAATATTTCATTCCCAAATAATTTAATCATGATATTAAGTGCATCTGCTGCTACTAAATCTTTTTCTTCATTTGATTTAGCCTCTAAGAGGTTCAATCACATTGGTCTTCCAGTATCAGAAGGATCAAAAACAATTACGTCATCTGCTCTTTCACGTGGAATAAATGGCATTAAATCTTTTACTAAATCCCCATGCGGGTCAATAACTGCCATCCCTTCACCATTTCTTAAGTCCTGTCTTCACATAACTTGCATAATCGAAGATTTCCCCGTACCCGTTTGCCCAATTACATAAAAGTGACGGAAACGGTCTTCTGACTTAAGTCGAATATCTTTTTTTACTCATCTGTAAATATTATGACCAAGTAAGAGTCCTTCTTTTGGAACATCACTCGGTGCTTTTACAATTTTAAAATTTTGCCATTTAATTTCTGGAATTTTATTATATTTGATATGAGGGAAGTGAAACAAAGAAGCGAGTTCTTCTGTGTTTAAAATCATTTTTTTCAAATAAAATGGCTTTCTAAAATATCTATAAATATAATTTTCGACCAATTTTTTATTATTATGATTGAGGGTTGGAGAGAACTTATTGAAATCTGGATAAGAAAATTGCGAAAAAGCTGAGAGAATATTTGTCAATTCTGTATCAACCATATGTAAATTATTTCATGTTGTGATTACACGAATAACTACTTCAAAACCTGTTTTATCTCATTTTTCATCAACTGTTTTTGAACGTTCTTGAGTTAATGCTGAAGTTTCTCATTCTGGAGAATTTTTATCATCTTCAGATTGAGTAAAAAATAATTCTGCTATTCAAATAATCCATTTTATTGGATTAAGAGAAATTCCAGCTTTTTTTCATTTTAAAATTTTTCCTGAAGCTTTTGATGACTCTGATTGCCAATCATCATCAATCGGTTTTAATACGAGCTGTAGAGCAGCTGATTCGTCTTCTTCTAATTTAGAAAAAGCATTTACTATATTATTAATTGGATCTGATTCGAGTTTTTGATAGGTTTTAATTGGATAGAAAAACTCTTTTTTTGTATTAATATAAGTTCATCTATGATATTTTCTATCTTTGAAAATATTGATTTCTTTTGTTTCTTCTATAATTGCATCTTGATAAAAACCATTAATTTGTTTTTCAATCAAATGTTTATAGTTTTTTGGAACAACTAAGAAAAAATAAATATTTCACTCATGAGCGACATATTCAAAACTTAATATATCTTGTCCTAATATTTTTTTTAAGATTTTTGCAGAATAAATACTTTTTAACGATGAAAAAAGTTGTTCCATTACAGAAACCATTTCTTTGAAATCTTTTGCCGTATCATTTTTCTCATCCATTTGAGAATCTTTTTTCGGCATAGTAACTTGTAAAAATGTCAGGTTTAATGTACGTTTAAAATCCTCTTTTTTACGCAGAAATCTGATGAGTCCCCAAGTAGAAATATACAATAGGAATCAAAACATTATCAAAAAGATAAAATCCATTTGAAATATATTAATTATAAATTTTCTTTATTATATAAAAAATCGCTCAAACATCAACTTAAATGAAGCACTCTTACTTGTAAAGATTCTATAAAATTTTATAATTAAACATGTTTAGCTATTTTCTTTAAATTTATGAAAACTACAAACAGAGGATTTACTCTCGTAGAATTGATTGTAGTCATTACAATCCTTGCGATTCTTTCAACCATTTGATTTGTTTCATTTCAAGGGTACGTCGAATCAGCTCAAGATTCTAAAATCGTAACGGATACTAGATCAATCGATAGAGCTCTCAGTTATTATCTTTTGAGAAATGAAATTTTACCCCCAGCAAGTGATGCGGTAGAAGTACAAGCCGGAGGACAATCTTATGTATATCAATGATATATGGGAAAAACTCCTGCAAACATGATAGGTGTTCATTGAAATGTCAAACATCCTGATGGAAATTCTTATTATTATTCAACTTCAGCTGATAGAAAATCATATAGATTAGCATATTATTTAACAAATAAAAGTGCCTGAATAATTAATCAATCATATGCTAATAATGATAAATTTTTCTTGCATACTCTTGGAGATAAACTGATGATAGTTTTTGATGAAGATGGAAATATGATTCAAGACACAATGTCAGCATCTTCACTAGAATTAACAACTCCAGGGTCAAATAAGTATGAAATTTTCCTAAATAAAAAAATTACATCTTCTGTTGATTCTGACGAATTAAAAACTATTCAATACCATTCATGTAAAGATATTATTGATAATGATTCATCATTTTTAGGAAAAAATGGGAAATATCTTATCTCTCCTGATAGGAAGGTCGCATTCACTGTATATTGTGATATGACAACTGATGGATGAGGATGGACATATTGGAAATGATGAAAAATCAAATCTGATACTACCGATCAAGAATTTGTAAATTATTACAACCAAGAGGAACAAAATATGAGTGATGATTTTGATGACTTATATATCCTTCCTGATGAATACATAAATACAGTAAAATTTTCAGAATCTAGAACTATTTTGCAATGAGAAACTGGGTCATATAAAAACCATTTAAAATATGGAAAGGAAATTTCACTTCTTAGAGATATTAAACATTTAAAACTCGATTTTTCAAAAGAAAGAAATAAGATGCTTTGAGGTTTAGGAACTTTTACTGGAACATTTAATTTTTCAACAACATTAAGCGGATCCCTTTATGATTCAGGAGGAGATTTTGACTATAGTTGTAAATTCTGAAAACTTGGTTCAAACTCAACTCATTTGGCTTGTTGATCAAGTTTTCAATTAGAAGATACACAACATCCTTTTTACCAAGAATATAGAATGTCTTATTTTAAGGAAGGTCAAACTTATGGCACAGCTGAAACGCCAACTATTTCTTGATATGGTCCACATACTTGTATCAGACTTATGAAAGGAGATGATACTCAATTTTCAAACCCTTGTCATGAAAAATATTTCTCTGAAGGAATGTTTACCAATACAGAAACGGGACACTCTGACACCTGTAAAGCCGCAGGCTTATCTTGGCAATTATCTATTACAAATCCAACTTGTAAATATAGAGAAAGACCAGGAGTTTGGTATGAATGGAGAGATTGGGTAAGATAAAAAACTAAAAAAGTTTATTCAAATATTTGAATAAACTTTTTTTCTTTCCAAAGAGGGAAAAAATATTGATAAAATACAAAAAAATAGTATAAAAATAGAAGTTAATTCATTATAAATACATATGTCAAAAGTTGTCATCTTAGACTCAATTCGTTCAATGCAAAATGTTGGAGCAATTTTTAGAAATGCTGATGGTTCAGGATTTGAAAAACTCTACCTTACAGGTCATACTCCATTTCCACCAAGAAATGATATCAGTAAAACCGCTTTATGAGCAGAAACTTTTATTGATTGGGAATATTATTCTGATATTTTTTCATTGATAGAAAAATTAAAAAATGAATGATATAAAATATATTCTGTCGAACTTGATGAAAGAAGTGTCGAATATACAAAATTATTTGAAGAAAATGAAGAAAAAGTTGCTTTAATCATGGGAAATGAGGTAGAATGAGTTAATGAAAGACTTCTTGACCTTTCTGATAAAATTGTCATCATTCCAATGAGAGGAAAAAAAGAATCTTTAAATGTATCAGTCGCGGCAGGTATTGTTATGTATGCTGTTTAATAATTATTTTCAACCCACATGATCAAAAAATTATTTATTATATTTTTCTGTTTTATAAGTTTATTTTCTTTTGCAAATGCTGAAAATAAAAAAATTCAGGTTCAAGATATATTTTCAGATATAAATTCAGATTATCAATATATTGATGCGCTGCAATTATTGTATGACAAAGGGATTATTGAGCCTGACAATAACTGAGAATTTAATCCAAATAGATTAATCCAACGTGACGAATTTGTTTGAATAGTATCAGAAGTGAGTTGTAAACGTTGTATGCAGCCATATACAAGTTATGACTTGATTGAAGAATATTCTTGAGAAAAAACATTTTTTGATATTCACAAAAATAATAAATATTCTTATTGTGTTGCTTTTGCAACAGAAAAAAAACATGTTGTATGATACCATGAATGAACTATTTGTGAAAATGGAAAAGGGAAAGCATGAGAAAAGCCATTTTGTCCAGAAAATAATATTATCTTAGAAGAAGCAATTGCTGTAATTTTGAGAGCATCAAATATCTTAACCGAAAAAGAAGCACAAGAAATCAGAAATCAAATCTACAACGGCAAAAACTTTCCAAATCTAACAAATGATATAACTCCAAAATTAGAAGATGGAGGAGTCTATGCTTTTTATCCATACTTTCAAAAAGCTATTAATTATGAACATGTTGAATATGATACAAAATGAAATAAAACCGTATCAAGCATCTTACCAGTTCAATGAAATTTTGCTTATCCTAAACAAAATCTAAACAGAGAGGATTTTTTAAGAATTGCTTCTGTTGTATTGGAAATAAATAGTTGTCAGAATCTCAAAAAAGATAACTTAGCTGTTCATTTTGAAGTATTAAATAAAACCTGTAGTTCATGAGACTCATCTTGTGAAACGGCTACTATTTCTGACGAAGAAACAACATATGATTTTAAATGAGAAGTTTGATGAGTATGTGAAGCCTGAGTAAAAAACCCAAGTGGATATATTTGGAAATTTTATAATCAAACAAGCGGGGAAGAAATCTTAAAATACTGAGAATATCTTAATAATTATGAATTTTTAACTGGAGGAAAATGGCTAGTTCAGTATAGAGTTATTGACCAATGTGATAACACATGAACATCATATAAAACTCTATTTATACCTAAAGAACAAGAAAAAATTTCAGTAGAAATAACAGGGGGGCCACTTGAATGAAATCAATGATTAAATTCACAATTTACTGCAAAACCAATTTGAGGGAAAGGTCCATACTCTTATAAGTGGTCTGTTGCTAAACCAACTCAATTATCAACAAAAATTGAAGTAACAAACCTAAATAATGTAATAGGCGATTCTACAAAGTTTGATTCTACAACAAAATGATGAACATGACCATATTCTTATAAATGGGACTTTGGTGATGGAAGCCACTGAGTCGGTAAAGATGCTGAACATACTTTTTCAAATCCATGAGTACATACAGTCACATTAGTTGTAACTGATAAAAACTGAGTAAAAACTACAGAAATCATAAAAATAATCGTAGTAAATAAAAAACATACGCTCTCAACAAATGTTTCTGCAGAACCAACTGAATGAAGTTTTCCACTTACAACAAAGTTTTCAAATACAACAAAATGATGAAAAGGACCATATTCTTATGAATGGGACTTTGGGAACTGACAAACATCGACTCTCGAAAACCCAAGTCACAAATATGAATTTCCTGGAACCTATACTACTCAGCTTATTGTTACTGATAAAGATGGGAAAAAATCCACTTCTAGCATATTAGTTGTTGTGAAAAACCCTTTAATCTACCCACAAAAGTCTGACAATAATACCTTAGATACATCCTTCTTAGAACCTGGAAGACATCCAGTTACGGTTATTATTACTGATGCAAATTGAGATATTTCATCAGATACTGTTTTAATAGATATTCAAAAAGAAAAATCTAATTTTAGTGTCAATGCTTCCGCTAGTCCTGCTAACGGAGTAGGTCCATTTAGTCCAAACCTGAATAGTTCAGTAAGCGGTGGTAATGGTCCATATTCATATAAATGGGATTTTGGTGATGGAAAAACATCAAATCAAGCAAATCCTAATCATACATTCAAAAATCCTTGAAATTATAAGGTAAATGTTACTGTTACTGACAAAAATGGCAATAAAACAAGTGATACAATAAATATTCAAGTCAAAGCTGATCCTAATAAAATCTACACTAAAATATCTGCGGATGTTTCAACTGGATCGGGACCATTAAGCTCTCATTTTTCTTCTGAAATTTCTGGAGGGAAATGACCATACAAATATCATTGGGACTTTGATGATGGAACAAGTTCAACGGACAAAAATCCAAAACACAGATTTACTCAGCCATGAATATATGATGTTGTTTTTACAACAACTGACAGCAATGGGCAAAAAAATCAAGAGACTATGCAAGTAATAGTTACTGCTGATGAATCTCGTGGACCAAATGTACATATTAAAGCTGACCCAATTTTTGGATCATGACCACTTATTTCAAACTTCAATTCTTCTATCAATGGTTGAAAATGACCATACACATATAAATGGAATTTTTGAGATGGGACATCAGCATACTGAAAAGATGCTCAGCATGTATTTAAAGAAAATGGAAACTATGAAGTAGAATTGACTGTTACGGACTCAAATGGACGTATAAATACTTCTTCAACATCTATTAAAGTTGAAAATAATCAGTTATGAGAAAAAGATTCTGATAATGATGGAGTAAATGATTTAACAGATAAATGTGCCCTTATAAAAGGATCTATTGAAAATAGTGGCTGTCCAATATTTGAACAAACATGTGGGGTGGGTAATTCTTGCCCTCAAGGTTATAGCTGTTCTGTAAAAACATCTGGAAAAAATGTATGTGAACCAATTCAATACAACAATAGCTGTTTTTACAATGGTTGATCAGCTTTCTTAGGGAACACAACATGTAACTCTTGTCCATGTTCAAACTTTTTAGACTTTAATGCATCTCTTCGTAAATGTGATATCATTTTTCCTGCAATTACATCTCCAGATGGTAATACAATTTATGAAAAATGAGAAGCTAAACAAATCCAATAATCTATATTTGGTACATATTAAAACACGTATCATGCTAGTAAAATATTTATAAAACAAAAAAAATCCCTGTACAGGGATTTTTTTTTGATAACAAAAGGAAATTTGTATTATGTTTTTGTGAAAAAAGTTCATTTTAAAAAAGAAAGGGGATTTTTTACATCTTAAAAACAGTGTTATATGAATAAAAAAGCATTTACATTGGTAGAACTGATAGTGGTAATCACTATTTTAGCAGTTTTGTGAACAATCGCATTTGTGA
>CAJXJP010000016.1 GCA_913055215.1 uncultured Candidatus Altimarinota bacterium
ATTTATTATAATAATGCTTATAATAATTCAGATAAAATTTGGATTAATAAAACCTATCAATACAGCATCACTCTTCCTTATAATTGGATGGCAATAGATACCTATACTTCAAGATCTACAGAATTTTCTGATAATATTGAAACTATATCCCCAATAGAAGACCCTCAATTTTATGATAGTATTTGACTTAGTTCTGTGGTTGCTGAAGATTATGATAATATCAACAATAACTATTTATCATCTATGTATAAAAATAATGGAAAAATTTATGAAGACTATTTTAGAAAAGGTGATTTAAATACATTAAATTATATATATAGTTCAATGTCTATTCAAATATGAGATAAAATTAGTGAATTTACTTACGATAGAAGAAATAAAGTTCAATATGAAATTATTGAAAGCATTAAAGCTGTTCAGTAACAAATAAAAAAAATTATCCCTAACAATTTTAGTTATGAAAAAAATATTATTATTATTATTAATGATTCCTATTTTATTATCTTCTTGTAATTCAGAAACTACAAATACTGATCCTGTTTCTTCAGTAAAAAATCAGTGTCTCTCTTCTAAATATAAAAACTTTCACGAAAAACTAAAAAATTGAACATATTCAGATGTTTGTAATTGGAAAAATGTGTTTATCAAGGATTACAAGGAGTGATTTAGGTATGATGCAGAAGATTTATATTATCTTACAAAAACAGATAAAGATTATGCATTATCTTTGTATAAAGAATCCTTTGATGTTATGGATAGATATTGAAAATTTCTAAGTATAAATGTATTTAAAGAAATTTATTGAATGTCTGAAAATGAAATAAATAGCACTTTTTATGGAAATAATTATAGTTATAAATTTACTTTTTTAGATGAAGATATTTCTGCTGAGGATTTTATTGACGGTACCTTTAATCAAATTTTTACATTATCTTATAAAGATGACATTGAACCATTACTAACGGATAAAGAACTTAGAGTTTTGAGTTTTGAGTTTAAATATAAGAAAATGTCTTTTCCTTCGGGGGTTGCTAGAATTAATGAGCCAATTAAAAAATGAAGAATAAATAAAGAAAACAAAGAGTTATTTATAAAAATGTTGAAAACATCTATAAAAAATCAAAATAATGATTATTTTCTATTGTCTCAAAGTATTACTACATTAAAGGAACTAAATTCATTGGATGAAATAGATAAAGAAATATTAAAATCAAGAGTTTTACTTGAGTCTTTAGATTTTACTTGAAATTCAAGGTATGTTGATTTGATTAATGATATTGCACTTTTTGATAAAAATTATGCTAAGATATTAGCAAATAATTTTTACGAAACATATTCTCAACAAGAACAAATCAATCCTTTTACTATATCAAAAAATGAACTTAAAAAAATCAAGGATAAATATAATTAAAAAGATAGCCCTGCTATTTCAGAAAAATAAAAAGCTATTACAAGAATCTATCGACAATGTGAATCAATAAATATTAAATTGAGAGAAAACCATAGAAAAATTTAAAGAAGAAATAGAGCATGGGTCTATTGTATACTAATTTATTATATCAAAACTTATTTCTTAACATTAATTTATTATATCAAAACTTATTTCTTAACATTAATTGTTTATATCAAAACTTATTCCTTAATATTAATTGTTTATGAAAAATATTAGCCCTTATTTAAAGCAAATAGGCATGGGTTTTTCTTTTATTCTTATTATGCTTATTTCAATAACAAACGTAGCTTGCGCTGGAATAATTGTAGATAATAATTGATTTGATAATCCTGGAGTTCGTTGATGCGGACCAGATGCATTTAGTTTCTTAACAGCATGATTGTATTGAATTTTAATCTGGGGAATTATATTCTTTCTCATTCCAAGGTTGATTAAAAAATTAAAATTCCTATATTTAAAAAAATAAAATTTTATAAATCAGAAAAATATGTACATCAATCAAATAAATAATTTTTTAAGCAGCTATGAAAACATAACAAAAGATGAATTTCTAAAAGCCTTACAATATTCAAATAACACAAATAATTCTTGACTAAAGAGGGAAGAAAGAGACTTTTTAATTACACTCATTCTTATAAAATTTTCAGAAAAATATCCTGATTTGATATTGAAATGATGAACGAATTTAAATAAAATATATTTTCCAAAATTGAGACTTGCTGAAAATTTATCCTTTTCAATAAATACTGATTTTTGACAAACTGCGAGAAAAAAATTATTAAAAGAATATGAAACGAATTTTATAAACGACTTAGCACTTTTATGAATACAACTAAAAGATCAAAGAAACAAATATGATAGTTACAATTTAGCTAAGTTCGCATTTGAGTATAACTCTATAATTGATGATTCTGCCCAAACTTTATATTTAGAAATTTCATTGAAATATAATTTACTATGAAGTGCTCATAAATGAGAATTTTATAGTCCAAATATATATAATATAAATAGAGATACTTCTAATGGAAAACACTTCGTAAAATGTATGAGTTTAAATGAAACTGTTGCCGAAAAAATCAGAGATGCTCTTACGAAAAAAACACCTTTATATCATGATTTTTATGACATTTGGTATATTAAAAATAATTCTGGTTTTGACTTTGAAGATATAGATTTTAATAAAATATTATTTATTAAATTAAAACAAAAAGACTTTAAATATACAGAAAATTATGATGAATTTAAAAAATATATTTCATCAGAAATTATTGTAAATAATCAAAATCTTGATTGTAATTTAGACGAAATTTATGAATTTCTTTGAAAATTTAAACAAAAAAAATGAGATAATTAATATCTCATTTTTTTTTAAAATTCTTCGATAATTTCAACTAACTTTTCCATAAATGCATTTACAATTATATCATGATCTGAAATCGTATATTTTTCTAAAACATGTGTTTTAGTTCTTTGTCCTAGTTCCGCTGAGGAAAATTGAGGAGTTATATATCCATATTTCTCATCATTTTTTTTATAAAAAAAGTTACAACTAATTAATTTTTCTATCATTAAGTTAGAATCTTTAATTTTAATTTTCATATTTTGAGAACCATATTCTGTATAAACTACGCCATAGTTTGGAATAATTTTCTTTTGAATTTCATTTTGAATAATTTCAATAATTTCCTCTAGTTCTTCGTGAAAATTTCCTTGAAATTGAACTTTAGATTTTATATTTTTACTATTCACTTTCATTTCTTCAATTTGTTTTCCTAAAGTCACTCTATATATAGTCATTTTATTCTAAAAAATAATTAATTACCTAGATTATATATATTTTTACTTTATATAAAAATATAATATATATTTTAGATAAAAGGGAATAATAAAATCATATATAGTATAAAGGTTGTATTTTTTACACTTTCTTATATAATTCATCATTGATTACTAATTAATAAAATAATTAATATGATGAAAAAATGATTTACTTTGGTAGAACTAATGGTTGTTATATCAATACTCTCTATCTTGAGTACTCTTGCATTTGTATCATTTAAAAGTTATGTATCAAACACAAAAGATGCATCCGTAGCAACAGATATAACTAATATTCATAAGTCATTATGAGTATCCCAGTTACAATCTGGTAAAATGCCCATTCCTGAACAAGAAAAAAAAGTTACTTCTTCATGAAATAATATAATTACCCGTCAAGGTGTTGTATGAAGTACCACTAAAAGCATAGCACAGATTTCTGAAAACACTCATTCCCCATATTATGATGAATTATATGGTTACGATACAAATGGAACTTCTCGTTTATATAAAATTTATTGATATATTTCTTCTTGAAATGGCGTTCAATTAAGTGATGTTAGAAAAGGAAAAGATAATCAATTTAAACTAGAAAGATGAGATACTCTTCTGAATGTCTTTGATGAAAGTGGTGAAGTTGCTCAAGTAGATATCACCAATTTACCTTCATCAGGAAAATATACTCCAGTATTATGATCATCAGTATTAGATATTGACTCAAATACAGTAAAAAATATTCCAAAAGAAATAGAAAAAAATCAAAAATATGTAGCAAAAAATAATTCTTGACCTAGTCATTTACCTAGTCCTTTAGATTTTTATACTCATATCGGTAATTTACAAAAAGGGGATGGAACATATATGTATTTAAATTCTATTTCTCCATATGGTTCAAATGCAGAAACAGGTTATGATTTAAACTTAAAAAAGGTCAATGATTCGTATGTTTTTTTCTCAAGTAAACCAAATGAATATAAACAAAAATCTCTTGCATTAAGTGACTTAACTGACGATTGAACGCTTATGAGTACAAAAACTGAATGAAATAGAGGGTTTGAACTTTATGATGTAATAACATCTCCTTCCGGAACAGAAAATCTTATTTTTAGTTCAGAAACAAATAGAGAAAATTTATGGGCAACAGATGGGTCTGAAGAAAACACTATTCAATTAACATCAGATATTGATACTATTAGAGGATTTATTAAAGTATGAAACTTAGGTATCTTTTGGGCAGATCACCCAACATTAGATTCACAAATTTATGTTACAGATGGAACTATTGCTGGAACAAAGTTAACAAAAGAATTGCTCAACCCTTCGGATCCTGCATGATTTGATCAATATCCAATAAAACATAACAATAAAGCTTATTATATAGCTACTACTTATCAAAGCTGATATAATAAATATAACATAGCCACAACTGATGGAACAACTAGTAATACTAAATTTATTTTCCCAACACCTATTTTTGCAAACGACTATAGTCCAGAAAAAATTGTTTGTTGAGATAAAATTTTTGCTCTCATTTGATCAAGATTACATACATATGATACGAAAACTGATACGGTTGTATGACAAAATATTGGGTTCGGTTTTAGTAATCTTTTTTGTTCAAATAACACTGCCTATGTTACGACACTAGCGGAATTAAAATCAACAGACTGAACAGAATCAGGAACACAATTAGTAAAATCTTTTACAGACACAGGATTTTGACAAGTACATTTTATGAAAGAAAAAAATGGAAATATCTATGTCAGATTTAATAATCCTCTTGATATTTCTGACAATATTTGGAGGATTGATACCAATAATAATACGGAAAGCCTCATTCATAAGTTTACTTGATATAATTATATATATGCAGAGTGATTTGCTTGAAATAACCTAATAATCAATGCTAAAAACAATAGTACTTCAAATAGAGAACTATGGATAGAAAAGCTGAACACCTTAGAAAAACTTATCTATAACGGTAAAGATATTAACGTAAGTTATTTAAATCAAATTGAGTTTAATAATGAATTTTATTTTGGTCTTAATGTTGAATGAAATTCATCTATTTGATATTTTAAAGTTACAGAATGATGAATTCTAGAACCTATAATAAATGATCTTGGATTAAATATTAACAGCGATTCACTGGAAACTTGAGTAACTCTTTGAAAAATAAATGATTATTTAATTATTCAATATAGCCAAGCTCCTCGCAGTCATAATGCTGATAAATTTACAAACACACAATATCCATTAGCAAATTGATCAAGTTCAGAAGTTTTTGACACCTATACAAAATCGATATATATACACAAAGATTGAACAACTTGAGATATTGACACAGAAAACTTTTTTAGAGAATAACAAAAAAACACGCTTCGCGTGTTTTTTTGTTTTTAATTAATTATTTTTGATATTCTCTTCACATTAAATCAGTATCCATATAATATCAATTTTTTTATAGATGTTCGCCTCAACAACACAATCATATTATTATTTAAGAATGTCAACATATTATTATTTTATTATTATAAAATAATAATATGTTAGATATAATTATAAGAATTATTATTTAATATTCTTGTAATTATGACTAGGAAAGCATTTACTCTCGTAGAACTTATTGTAGTTATTACAATTTTAGCGATATTATGAGCTATTGCATTTGTTTCATTTAAGGATTACACAAAAGACGCAAAAGATACAAAGGTTATTACTGATATTTCAAATTTAAACAAAACCCTTGGTCTTTTTCAAATACGTTCTGGAATTATGCCAATACCTGAAAATGCAAAAGAAGTTACTCAAGGAGCATGAAATACAATTACATTTCAATGAAATATTTGAAAAAGGACAAAAAGTATTCTTGGTCTTTCAAAAGAAGCGACTTCTCCATATGAAAATGAAGAATATGGCTATGACATAAATGGAAATAAAAGTCTTTATAAAGTATATGGGTATGTTACTAATGGTAATAGTGATGCTCTGAAAGAAATTAGAAAAGATAAAGTGAATCAATACAAAGTTGAGAAATGAGACGCTCTATTAAATGTATACAATGGTAGTTGAGAAATTGCTCAAGTGGATATAACCAATTTACCTTCATCAGAGAATTATATTCCTATATTAGGGAATACAATATTAGATATTGACTCAAATGCAGTAAAAAATATTCCTGAAGAAATAGAAAAAAATCAAAAGTATACTTGAGCCGGAAATTCTTCTAATCCGGTAGCCAATCTTCCATATCCTTTAAATTTTTTAAATTTTATTCAAGGGTTACAAACATGAATAGGAACCTATATTTTTTCATCTACGATTGATGCTTTTTCTCCTTTTCAAATAAATAATAAATATATTTTTGCCTCTAGAGGTTTTAGTAATAGAGAACCTGCTCTTGCCTTTTCAGATTTAACTCCTACTTGAACATTTTTTTCGACTACTCACGGCCGTATTGAATTTTTTGATAAATTAACAAATAGCCAATGAACAGACCTATTACTTTTTGGTTCTAATAGAAAACTCCGGGCAAGTGATTGAACTGAAGAGTGAACAATTGCTTTAAACGATAATATTAACTATGTTGATAACTTAATTGTTATCTGAAATAAAGCTGTTTTTGAATGAACTACCAGCACATGGGGAGGAGAACTTTATATAACTGATGGAACACCTGAGTGAACAACTATTTTAAAAGACTTAACTTTATGAACTTCATCGACATCACCTGATAAGCTTTTTTTATATAACAATAAAGTCTATTTCACAACACGTAAGTATGATAGTTCCTTGAGAAAAACAGTTTATCGTATTTGAGTAACAGACTGAACAACTAGCTGAACAAAGATTTTAAATAGTATTCCGCTTATGACAAATTTCATTACACTGTCATTTTGTAATAATAATGTCTATATCTCTAGAGGATGAATTATTAACTCTACTGATGATTCATATAGTAATCCTATCCCTAGTGTACAAACAGCATATACTTATTGTATTAATAATACCTGATATATTTTTTCAAATTCAAATTTACGGAAAACAGATGGTACTGATTCGTGAACTACTTTGATAAAATCTTTTGCTTGATACAATTATGTTTCTATAAATGGTAAAGCAAATTGAAAAGTAATATTAACAGCGAAAATTAATTCTAAAATTGAAGTCTGGCAAACTGATTGAACGTCAGAATGAACAGAAAAAGTAACATATAATGGTAATAATTTGTTTACCTATCCAGGAAATCCATATAAATCGTTTAATTGAGAATATTATTTTTTAGCAACTGTATGAAGTGATAATATTGTTTGAATATATAAAATAAATAATAGTTGAGTAGTTGAATTAATAGTTGAAAATACTTGAGTATATGCTGTTCAGTATTATAACGGTTATAATACTGCAGCAATGTCAATTATCAATGATATTTTAGTAATTCAATATGATCTTCAAAACAAAAATTTTGCATCATCACAATTCACAAACACACAAAATGAAGAAATTTTTAATTCGGATAGTATATCACAGGATGTATTCACTAAATTAACTTCTATAGATTTAAATGGAACTGTAAATACTCTCAATTTTGATACTTACATACTTGATTCTTAAAAAAACACGCTTCGCGTGTTTTTTTGTTTTTAATTAATTATTTTTGATATTCTCCTCACATTAAATCAGTATTATTTTCATATCTACTCTGAACTAACGAGAGAGAAATTACGGTGATTTCATACCTCTTAATCTAAAAAAACTAATCATTTCACCTAGCTATTTTTTTCTTTAATTCTGAACTTTTTTCTTTTCCTCGTGTAAATATTTTTATATCAATTTATTATTTTATTCTCTTATATAAAAAGCATAAAAATATGATATAAACGAACAGAAAAATCATAAAATTATTTCCCCAAATATTCCATTCAAAAGCTATAAAATCTGAGGCTTCTAACAATAAATAGACCGCGAAAGATGATAATAAAATTCATCCGAGAAACACAGAGAATGAAAGTGAAAAAAACTCTATAAACTGACGTATTTTATTTTGTCTCTTAGTTGATCAAAGTAAATAATATAGTTTAGATTTTTGCCCTGAAAAACGTTTATAAAATCAGATTATAACCAATATAGCTAATATAGAAAATACACTGATATAAACGAAAAGTATTTGAATAACACCAAGTACTTTTTGTGAAATTTCCTTAAGTTCTACTAGAATTTTTTCTACTTCTATAAATTGAACTGACCCTCATGATATTTCATAAAAATATTGTTTCGTGTTGGATATTTTTTTTGTAGAAACTTGGGTAGATAAAAAATATTGTTTAGGGTATTTCTCAAAATCAGCAGGGAAGACCTGAAAATAGAAAAAAGGGTTTATCGCATAATCCTGTGATTGTCGAATATTTACCACTTCTAATGATTTTTCTAATCCAAAAATCTGGAAAGTAATGTTGTCTCATATTTTTACTCATAAATCTTGAGCGAAATTATCATCAAGAGATATCTTTCTTGGTTGAAGCTGTTTTCCCTCAATAATAGGAACATTAACTAAAGAATTATCAGTAATATTGTATTCTCGAGAAAATCTACCTGTTGAATTTCCTCATAAATGTTCTTGAAGAGGGACTTCATTGATTGCTTTTATTCTTCCTCTAAATATTGAAAATGTATTATTTTTATACTCGTCATCTACTTTTTGATAGGTATCTTCATCAATATTTAAAACAAAAAAATTATTGTCAGATTGAAGATTTACCTGTAAACGATTTGAAAAATTTCCAGCAAACAAGAAAATGAAAAATCCTATAAAAAATACACTAAAGAAACTCACCTGCAGCAAGAAACTAATATTTCCTGGTTTAATTGTACTACGAAGTGCATCAAATAATTCAAAGTTTTTTTTCTTTTTTCTCAAGTAAAGTCAATAAATACTGTAATTTAATCATTTGGTTATATAGAAAAACACCCCTAAAAATACACTAAATCCTCCTAAGAATATCATAATTATCTTTCAAGTATAACCGAGAATTAGTGCAAAGATTATCACGGCTAAGATAAGGGTAAATCAAAAGATTATCTTTTGTTTTCTTTCAAAAAGTGAGAAAAAATTCTCAGAAAAACCACTATTGGGACTCGTTGATATAAATTGATACAAGGGGAATCCAACACCAATAATCATGAGCAAAATTATAATAACTCCCGCTTCCAGTAAACTCGAATATTCAAATGAAAAGCTTTGGGTTTCTGGAATAAACTGTAATAAATAATATCAAATTTTCACTCAACCAACTGCCAATCACGTAGAAAATATAAATAATAGAGCAAAAATACTCATAAAATATCCCCAAAATTGAAGATTATTCATTCATAATATTCTTAAAATACTGAGATTTTTTCTTTCTTGTATAAAAAATGAGCGCAACGAAACAAAAAGAATAACGCATGTTAGAATAAGTGCAAACAAGATTGCAAAGTTAATATATTGGCGAATATTACTTATAATATCACCAAACCTTTCTCAACCACTTTCATAATCACTTACCCTAAAATTTTGTTCTTTTGCTAACACATCTAAATTATTTTTTATGTCACGAAATTTATTTTTATCAAAAAGTTTTAAAAAATATTGTTTTTCAAAAAAGATATTTTGTTTTTCGGCAATAATTTCTCAAAAATATTCCATCGGAATAAAAATATTTTCTTGAGATAAAAATGAACCTACCGAAGAAGGAAGTTCACTATAATATCACAATACTTGATATTTATTATCAAATATTGCTATTTGTTTTTCTGAAATACTTTTATAAAGACTCTCTGAAATAAGTAATTTTCCTTCAGGGTTTATTATTTTATATCAAAATTTTCCATAAAAGGGAAAGTTTTCTGAAATAAATAAAATATTTGCTGGAAATATGTCTTCTCAAATCTTATAAGAACTTTGAATAGTATATTGTTTCGCTTGCTCTGATTCTTTGTCGATGAGTTCTGAAAGTTGTTTTTCAATATTTTCTTGGTCTGCTGATCAAATATTTATCGTTATATCTCAACCTAGATTTTTTTGTGCATCATTTTTTATCTGATTGAGAAAATTTTTACTCAGTGAGTCACTAAATAAAAAACCGAATAAACATAAAGTGATTGCGATACTCAAAAAAATAAATAATGAAATATTTTTTCCAACAAAATTTTTTGTTAATTTTTTGTACATATTTATTTTTGTAAAACTAAATTATTTTCCTGTAATTCGTATACTTTATTTGCATAATTTGCAATGTCGTGATCGTGCGTAATTAATAAAATTGTATTTTTCGTTTCTTTATGAAGATTTGTTAAAATTTCCATGATGTTTTTTGCATTATTTTCATCAAGGTTTCCCGTTGGTTCATCTGCTAACATAAGTGGCGTTTTTGCAATAAATGCTCTAGCAATAGCTACTCTTTGCTGTTCTCCTCATGATAATTCATATGGATAACTTTCTTTTTTTTCTAGTAATCATACTTTTTCTAATAATTCATCAACAGTAAATTGTGACTCTGTACCATTCATTTCACAAACTAATTCTATATTTTCCTCAACAGTTAGATTTGGTATTAGGTGAAATTGTTGAAAAACAAAACTCATATTTTTCCCTCTAAATTTCGTCATCTCATCCTGAGAAAATTGTGTAATCTCTTTATTGTCAATCAAAATGCTTCCACAATCAACATCAACGAGTCCTGACAATAAATTTAGTAGTGTTGATTTTCCAGAACCACTTTTTCATATAATTGCTATAAAATCTCCTGAATTCACTTCTAAACTTAGGTTTTTGTACACAAAGTTTTTATTTTTTTCTTGTGTAAAAGACTTTGTAATATTTTTTATTTTTATCATTTTATTTATGTTATTTATTTTGAAATAATATTATTTACTTCTAAAAATTCATATATATTTTGAGCAATTATTTTATATCACTCCATATTTGGATGAATCCCATCAGATAAATTTAAATTTGGTTTTTGTTGAACATCCTTTAGAAAATGTGGAAAAAATTCTAGTTTATTTTCTGTCGCTAACTCTTCATACACTTTTTGAAACTCTTTAGAATATTTTAGTCCATAATTTATTGGTAATTTCATTCCTCAAATCACTATTTTTGCTTGATTATTTTGCTCTAAAATAGCATCAATAGTAGCTTGGATATTCTTTTTCATATTTTTTGTATTCTGTCTCCTTAATCCATCATTTCCCCCAATTGTCAGGAAATATATTTCTACATTTACATCAGAATATAGACCGATTCTATCGAGAAGATTCTTACTTGTATCGCCACTTACTCACGCGTTAATGACTTCGTATTGATATTTATTTTCTTGTAAAATATTTTGTAACAAACTTGGATATGACTGGGAAATATCTAAATTATATCCTGCCGTCACACTATCTCATAATGCTAAGATTATTTTTTTTTCTTCTTTATTTATTTCTTTGTTTTTTTCTCATTTTTCTTCTTGTGAGCAACCCATTAAAACTATTCATAATATCAAAATTCAGATGATTTTTTTCAACATTTTTTAAACTTAAAAAGTATATTATCTAGATTATAACGAAACCTTTATTAAATCTAAAGATTTTACAATATTTTTTTGTTTTTGTGAAACATTCTAGCAACTTTTTCACTATTGCACTTTTAGTTTATTTCTATATAATCTCCCCACAAATAATCAATTAATCAATCTTCTATGAAATTCAGCGAATTACCAATAATTCCACCATTACAAAAAGCCCTTGAAAGACAAGGCTTTACCGATGCAACAGAAATACAAGAAAAAGTTATTCCTGCTGCAATTCACGATCATGATATTCTTGGTACAGCTCAAACAGGGAGTGGAAAAACTCTTGCTTTTGTGCTTCCAATTTTACAAAATCTTTATAATCAAAGAGTTGCAAAAAATCTTCCTGATGGAAAAATTAAAAGAAATATTCAAGCTCTTATACTTGCTCCAACAAGAGAACTTGCTGTTCAAATAGGGGAAACACTAGCTCCATATTGTACAAATACAAATATGAAACATACTGTGATTTTTGGTTGAGTAAACCAATTTCACCAAGTGAAAGCTATCGAAAAATGAATCGATATCCTTGTTGCAACTCCTGGGAGACTCGAAGACCTTATTAGTCAATGAGTAGTGAAACTTTCTTATGTGGATATTCTCACTATCGATGAAGCCGACAGAATGATTGAAATGGGTGCTATAGGAGATATTAAAAAAGTATTAAAAAGATTACCTGAAGAAAAACAAACTCTATTTTTCTCAGCAACTATGCCAAAAGATATTCAAGAAATGGCAAATACTTTAATGAAAACTCCAAGAAAAATTTCTGTTGCACCTCCAGCTACTCCAACAAAAACAATTACACAAAAAGTTTTTCATATTAATAGAAACTATAAAAGACAACTTCTTCAACAAATTATTAAAACACCAGGACTCAAAACAGTATTAGTATTTGCAAATACTATTGATGAAACTGAAAAAATTTATGAATTTGTAAAAGCAGCACGTGTAAGCTGTGCAGTGATTAATAAAAAGAAATCTCAAAATCAAAGACAAGCGGCACTAACAAAGTTAAAAAAGAAAGAAATCAAAGTTCTTGTAGCAACTGATCTTGCATCAAGAGGGCTTGATGTAAATGACCTATCATGTGTAATTAATTACGAAGTTCCAACTGATTCAGAAACGTATGTTCACCGTATCGGGAGAACTGCCAGAGCCTGAAAAGAAGGTTTAGCAGTTACATTCTGTACAACTCCTGAAAAAGATCGTTTTACCGCTATTGAAAAACTTATTGGTCAAAAAGTTGTTGTAGATAATGATGATTCATATAAAAATGTTGTGGTTCCTCAATGACAATCTGAAAAACTGAAAAAAATTAACGATAAAACTAAAAAACCAACAAGAGGAAGAAGACAATATGGAAAAAATGCTATTGGTTCAAAAGAACATTCAGAAATGAGAAAAGCTGAAAGAAAAAATAAAAGTAGCGCTGCTACAAAAGGGAAAAAACCATCTTCTCCATCTCCTTCAAAAAAACCAAACACAAAAAAACCATCAGTAACAAATAAACCAAAAGCTTCTAGATCTTTTGGAAATTCAAAAACAGTTCCAAAAAGAGGAAGAAAATAAAAAAAACTCAAGAATAAAGTTCTTGAGTTTTTTTAATGCCTATTATTTTGTGTTATTTTCATAATATTACCAATTCTTTCTTGAACCTGGGATTGTAAAGTTTCACCAGGATGCATAATTTCTTTATTGATACATCTTTTAATTTCAGATAACTCTTCTGATAAAAAAAATTTTGACTCTTTAATCCCTTCCATAAATTCTTGAATGTCTCACTCTAATGTTTCATTTTGAAATTTTGCTTTTCATCCCGAATCAACAAAATCTGCTAAATCTGAAAAATGCTCATCAACCTTACAATATTTGTACAATTTTTCTAATAAAGCTAAATCCATCTGCTCTTTACAAAAAACTTGTCTAAAAATTTCTCACCTTTCTATATTGGTGTCAAAATAATTTACTGATTGAGGGCTATGTAATACTGTTCTCATAATAACGTAATTAAGATGTATTTATTAATTTAGATTTTCTTATTAAATAATAATTGAAGTATAATATTTTTATCTTAATAAAAGCTTAATAACGCATAGATTATTAATTCAAATAAAACATGAAATTAAGGTTGAAATATATAAATATTGGATATCATAAATATGAAACTTATTTTAATTATGATAGAATTTTATGTTTATTAGAAAAATAAACTCTCATGCCTTTACTTTAATTGAATTAATTGTTGTTATTACAATCTTAACTATATTATCATCTTTGGCTTTAGTTAGCTTTCAGTGATATTTATCAAACTCCCGTGACACTGTCAGAATAACAGATCTCAAAAATATAGATAAAGCATTAAATATCACAGAAACTGTTAGCAATGTTTATCCATTTCCTGATGATGCAATTAATGTAAAAATGAATGGAAAAATATTAAATTATCAATGAACTGCAGGGAAAAAGGTTCAGGGCATTATAAATATTTTTAATTGATGAAAAGATCCTAAAAATCAAAAATTTTATACATATTCTACTAACGCTGAAAGAACTAAATATCAACTTCTAGGGTATTTAGAAAATCCTGAGTATGCTATAAATATAATATGAAAAACTCATGCTGATACGTGAGAAACATATCCTAAAATATTAGGTGATGAACTTTGATTTATTCTTAATACTGAAAAGTTTGAACCTATTCAATACGATATCGATTTACCAAATATTTCTAACACCTATACATTACTACTCAACGAAAAAGATTCTTTTACTACTCAGTCATGATCTTTATTAATGGCAAAGATGAATTTTAGAATTCATGAAAAATGAGATTGTTCCGCTATTTTAAAAAACTGAAGATCTACTGGTAATGGAATCTATACTATTTACCCAAAAAGCTGAGATTGATTTGAAGTATATTGTGATATGGAAAATGGATGATATACTGGATTATTTTCTGTAAATCCATGATGAACAACATGGAAATATAATAGTTCTGAATGGAAAATTCCAACTATAAAAGAAAATAATTTTATATCGGAAGAAACTACATATAAAAGTTATGGTGAACTGGATACGTTAAATATAAAAATGTGTAGATGAGATATAAATAGTTGTTATACTTTCAAACATAATAAAAATATCCCCTTAAAGAAATTTTATACGGACAATATTAGTTATCTTGATTTTTCAGTATTTAATGAAAACAAAAACTTAGACCTTAGTCATAGTTATAATAAAAATGCTCCTGAAAATTATTGAACTGATAATAAAAATTTATTTTGATCTCAATTAAAGATACCAAATGATTTTAATATGAAATTATATAATAAATATGGTGCGTGAATTAACTTAAATTCGTTTAATAAAATTTGATTTCAAGCAGATAACAATAATAAATGGCCTACTTTTGATAATATCTGACATGGCGTTGGCGTATTTGCCCCGCGGTATAGAATGAGTACACCTTGTTCTTGACCAAATCCAATTTCAGAGACAAAAGCACTTTCAACACTTATAAGTTTATGAGAATGTTATTATGAAAAACCTGATAGCAAAATGTGGTATATTTTTGGAAAATAAAAAATGATAATTTCTATTTAAGTAGAAATTATCATTTTTTTGACATTTCTAAATAATAAATTATGATTTAATAAATATTCCTCTATCTCTTTTTTTATGAACCCTAATTTTTTAGATAAAATCGAGCTTTCTCATTATTCTGATCTATTCAAAATAAGAGAAGTAATATATTCAAAAGAAAAATCTCTTCAATTTTTAAATCAATTACAATATACTGAATCTGATCTTGAAGAATGCACTAAACTCTTAATTGATTTATTAGAAGATCATAAATTTTTTGACCATAGCTCACATTTGATGTGACCAGATGACTTAACGGATATTTTAATGATAATTTCAGAACAACTTCTTGAAATTTATTATATTAAAATGTTTTCTGATAAAAAATATGCTCTCAAAACAGTAAATTTATGTGAAAATATATGAGTAATTAAAGATACAATTAATGCTATTTTTCTTGAAGCAAAAGCAAATTATATATTAGGAAAAATGGAAGAAGTTGAAAGTAGTCATTTTCTCATTCAAATGCATTATCCAGATTTTGATTATATGGAAAACTGGAATGATTTTTTACAAGAAGTTGATCAACATAAAACAAATTCTAAAATAGAACATACCTCTTATATAATTCAAAAAGAAACAGAATCAATTATTACAGAGACAAAATTTTTATGAAATTATCCCTATGCGATAGAAACATTACAATCTTTTTTAGATAATAATGAATATTCTCTTTTTCGCGAAACCGTTCAATGAGACCAAATAGATTGTGAGCAATTAGAGCTCATGTTTGCACATATTCTCTGTGAAATAAAGTGAGCTGATTCTAGTATTCAACAGTCAGATAAAATGTATCTCACTCAAGATTTTTGAATTATTATTGCTAGGTATCTTGCAAATACATATTATTATGAGTGAAAAAAAGAAGGCGCTTTTAAAATATGTGAATCTTCGGAACTCATTACTAAAGATCCTCTTCTTATGGAAATTACAGCGAAAATATATGCTGAGTCATGAGATATAGAAACAGCCAGTTTAATTTTTGATGAACTTTCACAATTTTTTCCAAACTATAAAAAATAATCCTTTCTCAAATGAAACATTTTTAGTTGAAACTGAATTTGAATTATCTGAACAGGAATTAAAGCAACAAGAGGAAAAAATTAAAATATTTGTTCAAGCAAGCCTATATAGAATTTATAGTACAAATTATTAATTTATAAAAAAAGAAGCAACTTAGTTGCTTCTTTTTTTATAATACTTCATAAACTTTTAATTCTTCATCAACAAATTCATAAAGTTTTGCTGGACGATTGGTTGTTTTGTCTAATTTTCCTGTCTCTTGAACGATTCCAAGTTTCATCAACTTTTTTTGAAAATTTCTTTTATCTAATTTTTTTCATAATACTATTTCATACACTTCTTGCAGTTGACTTAAACGGAAAGATTTTCAAAGCATATCTTTGGCTACATTTGTATATTCTAACTTCCATTTTAAGCGTTGATTAGCGTAACTAATAATCTCAGCATGATCAAATCCAACTTTTGTAACCTTGTTTCAAATTTGTTTTTCTCCAAGATTATCATATTTCACAATTTCAACCTTTGTAAAATCTACCGCTGAGAGAAACTTATCTACTCAAACCAAAGCATAATAAGCAATCGAAAGAGTATGCCCACGTTTATCTCTATTTACTTCTCAAAATGTATATAGTTGTTCTTTATAAACTCCGGTAATTCCTGTTTTTCTTTCCAGGATATTATCAAAATTTTGTTCTAAAGAATATCCTGCTGCTATAATTCAACCTGGAAGAGTATATTCATTGTTTTCATTTTTTAGTAAAACAACACAAAGCTCTCCTCTATATACCGTGAAAATAACAATATCCAAAGTAGGAATTGGGATTGATAAATTTTGATTCCAAATATCTGTCTGTTTATTTTCAGAAATAAGCGTATTTTTAGCCATATTTTTTATATTTGTAATAATTACACTTATTTTAAGATAATTTTATTTTCTGTCAAAGTTTAATTTTCTTGAAGAAGTGACTCAAGAACCAGAGGGGCTTGATTATATAAATATAAAGCCAGTGCTGCATAAATACTCTTTGAAACGAATATTCATTCTGATTGCTTTTCCTGTAAAAATTTGAAAACATCTGGTTTATCTATTTCTATGATTTCAATTTCTTCACTTGTTCATAATTTTTGCCCCAATGTTTCTCAAGAAATTTCAGAACGAAATAAATGTCACATTTCATCAGTTAAACCCGCACTATTTGGGCTTGATAATAAAAAATTAATTTTATCCGCTCTATATCAAATTTCTTCACGAATTTCGGCAGATACGACTTCTTCTTTTGATGCATTTTTTATATCACAAATACCAGCAACTAGTTCTAAAACTCTATTTTGTACAGGAATCCTATATTGTTCCACAAAGAAAAAACTCTTTTTTTCCATATGTTCTACTAATGCTCAAACCGCTCATTCATTTTCACGAGTTGCAAATTCCCATGATTTTTTATCTCCGTTTTTATCTTGATAATTTACTGATTTTTGTGAAAGAAATTTTCATTTATGGATCATTTCTTCTCATAAAATTTTTATTTTTTCCATAATTTTTTATTTTATTAAGAACTATATAAAATATTTTCATTTTGTATAAAGTTAGAAATTTCTGGGCTAATGATATGGCTTACATCTTGTCGGACCGCCAACATTTCTCGTACAACTGTCGAAGAAATTTCTATTAAATCAGGAATATCTGCGAGCATATAATTTTCTATTTCGTCTAATTTTAAAGAATATCCAGGACGAGAAACAAATAACTTTTTTAATTTTTTCTCTATATATTGATGAGTATTTCCTGACCAATTTTTCATTCATTCAACAACGTCTGAACCAAATATATGATAAGGAGCAAATCCTAATTTTTCTTGAAAATGTTTATCTACGCTGACCGTATCAGTAAATCTCCCATTATGTCCTTCTAAAAAATGTGTTTCAAGCTCAACATTGAGTCATTTTTTTAATAAACTTTCATAAAATATATATAAAATTTCTTGTCTTTTTTTCTGAGAAATTCCATAATTTTTATCTAACCTATAACCATCAGGAGCAAGAATAATTTTTTCTACTTGTGTAGAAGTGAGAATCCCAGAAATAACTTTTTCATGTCAGAGAGTTGGTGGATTAAAGGCTCCTCCATACACCGCAATATTATTTTTCATTTTGATCATCTCAAGAAATAATTTTTTCTACTAATTTTTGGATAGAAAGTACTTGCATATTTGTAACTTCTTCCGCTCTTTGTTCATTTTCTGGAATAGTATTAGTCACTATCAATTCATCTACATATTCACATAAGTTTTTATGAGAATCGTTTGGAAAGACTCCATGTGTAGCAAACGCTGAAATTTTACTTGCTCATTTTTGTCTAAGTATCTTTGCTGTTTCGATTAACGTTCCTCCACTTTGAATCAAATCATCGATTAAAATTACTTCTTTTCCTTCTATATTTGATTCTTCCAGAGTAATTTCTCTTTTTTCTCAAACTCTTTTTTTACTACAGTGTAAAACTTCATAGTCTTCAAAGTCATCACTAAATCTTTTTTTTGCTCCTTCGTCAGGGAAGACCATTACTGTTTCGGCTGATATTTTTTCTTTTATCAAGCTCATCGCTGTATGGAGCTCAACATTTACATCGTTGCTATCAAAGAAAAAACGTTCCGATAAATTATGAATATCAAAAATATGGATAGACGTTTTTCACTTTCTTCATGAAGGTATCGTTGAGAGAATATCTGCAAAATACTTTGCTGTAGCTACTTCTCATTTTTTTGAAATTCTTTCCATAGTTCATACTGGAAAAAAGGGAAGTATCACACGGAGTTTATCCGCGTAATAATCTGTCACTCAACGAATTAATGCATAATTTTGAAACAATTCTTCTCTTTTTGAAATATCAGCAAGATAGGTAACATCTGTATGTTCGATTTTTTGCTTTACATCATCAATAAATAGATTTGGCCACCCATCCGCAAACGTTTCGTATTTGTGACTTGCAGTTTGCATATCATTATTTTGAGCTATTTTTTCTCACATTTGTGAGAATTCTGGATGAGAGAGAATTGTTTTCATAATTATTTTTTTATTAATTAAATTTGAAATACTGGAGGCATTTTCATTTTATGTTCATTTATTTCGTGTCTGTGAGAATAAATTTCCATGACTTTATAATCTCTTCCGGTAAAGTCTTCTTTTCTTTTTCCATTGTCATATTCAACCATAGCCCATTCTAGTTCATCGTATGTAGCTCAAATTTGATCTTCGTCAGTTGCTCCATCTGGGTGAAGTCAGTCTGTTGGTCTCGCTCCAACAATACTTTTAATGATTCCTAAATGTTTAGCTAACGCGTAAACTTCAGATTTATATAAACTACCAATTGGACTGAGATCAACTGCTCAGTCTCCAAATTTTGTAAAAAATCCTATTCCATAATCTTCTACCTTATTTCAAGTTCCAACGACTAAGTATCATTTTTCATTTCATTGCGCATATAAAGCATTGGCTCTTAAACGTGACCTTGTATTTACTTCTGCCATATATCTTCCTTGCTTGTTTTCTACTTCTGGAAGTACTTGTTTAAATGCTTCAAAAACTTCCGTGAGATCTATACTCTTTCTTTCTATATTTTCGAAATTTTCTTGAAGCCAATCCATATGGTCAGATGCTCTATTTACCTCATCTTCTTGCTGATGAATAGGCAGGTCCATCACCAACGTTTGTGCTCCACTCAGTGCTGCTAATGTTGAAACTACCGCACTATCAATTCCACCTGAAACTCATAGAGTAAATCAATTTTGTTTTGAATTTTCTAAATATTCTTGTAACTGACTAACTAAATTTTGAGTAATTTCTTGGTAATTTAAATTTCTAGATTCCATTTTTAAAATATTTTGTACTTGAAAATTCGTTTCTCAATCTATGATATTTTTTTGTTCTATTTTTTCTTCAACTTGTGAAAAATTATTAATTTTTTCCATAATATTTTTATTAATGATTAATTTTGAAAATTATATTTATAATCCATTACCCCTGTCGGGGGGCTTCCTTTTCCAAAGGAAGGTGGTTGAAAGCCGGATGGATTATTTTATTTTTTTATACTAAAACTTCTTGATTTTTTACTCATGCGACTCAGAATATTTCTTTGAATAAACCCACTCTGTCTTCTTCTCAAAAGGCTTTTTCTGGATTATCTGTTAATTTCACACAACTCACCCAAGTTCCATCAGATCTTTGCACTTTTGATGGTTTAATAACTACTGAAAATGAGCCAAATGGTCAGTGAGCTTCTTCTCTTGGGTACGTTCATTTTGTATTGTTTGAAAGATTTGTTCCGATTCCAAAACTTAAACTTTCAACAGAGTTTTTATGTGTATTTTGTATTTCACAAGCTATTTGAGAATTAAGTCCATCACTTGGAATTCCAGCTTTATCTGCTGGGTTTTGACCATTTTTTAATAACCAGTCTACATATTCAGGAATTGCTTCCATCGGGTCTTTTGAATCAAAACGAGTTCCGCTATGTTTTTCTAAAATATCTTTTGGACAATTTTCATAATAAAATGATGTTCCATATGTATCAGGAAGGAGAATCCCTAGTCCTTCAAAATGTTCTTGCCATTTTCTATCTACGTCATACATCGTATCAATAATTTTTTGTGGATCATCGTGTAGTGCCGTAGGAATCATACGAAGTTCATGAGCATTGGTTCCAATTGGTTTCGTTCCTGCCAGTCTCGAAAGATGAACATTAGAACTTCCTACACATTGATTTGGAATCTCTTTTCTCAAAGTTTCATAAACTTTTTGTTGAAATGGGGCACTCATAGCTCTTCTTGAACCAAACTCTGAAAATTGTAATTCTGGTGATTGTTTAAATATTTCTATATCTGAATACAGTCTATCAAGAGTAGTATTAATAATTTGTGATATTTCAGGCGAGCTCAAATTATCTTTGAGAATATAATTCTTTAAATATAAACTATTAATAATTTTTAAACCATATATTTCCCATAACATTGAATCTGCCCAAGTTCCTGTAAACTCTAAATCATAGTTTCCATCTTCCGTTTTTTCTATTGTATAATCACAAAGTGGATTATTTTGCAAAAACTCTAAAGTTGAATCTTGTAAAGCTTTTTGACCACCTGGAAGTGTATGATTTTGTAAAAATTCAAATTCTTCATCCGATATTCCTGGAAGTTTTTTTGTCATTTCTAGTTGATTCATTAAATCTGCTTCTGGAATTATTTCAGCAGTTTTTACATCATTACTTCTGACTTTCATTTTCCAGGTTACTATGAGGTTTTTATATTCTGGATTTGCCAAAATAAAGTCTAACATCATTATTTTATACATATCTGTATCAAGAAGTGTTTGAACTTCACACTCGTTTTTTGCTGATGGGAAAATATCTTTGAGTTCAAAATTATTTTTCATATTTTTTAAAATTATTAATTATTGTATTTTATACACTTACTTTAAATTAAATGATTTTCGCTCACATTTTTTGCATAGAGGGGATAGCATTATGCGATTCTGGAGTTGGATATACTCATGCAATTCCATTTGTATGAAGTTGAACATCATAATTATTTTTTATAGCATCTTCAACAGTTGCGTGTACACAGAAATCTGTTGCTAATCAGACTATATGTAAAATTTTTATTTTCTCTTTTTGTAAAATATCTTCTAAACTTTTTCCTGTAATAATTTCTTTTCCTCAAAATCAACTATAACATTCTTTATCTTGCTCAAATCCTTTTAGGATTTTTTTATCAATTTGAGACTGATCCAATCATTCAAGAAACTCTGATCACCAAGTTTTTTCTATACAATGTACTGGCCACTTTCTTTCTCATTCATACATCGAATATTCTTCAACGTTATGATTTTTTGCAAATGATGTATGATTTTCTGGATGGAAATCCTGAGTTGAGATAATAATTCCTGCTTTTGATTTAATTTCTCACATGAGATTATTTATATAATCTACGAGTTTTTCTCAACCACTTACATATAAACTTCATTCTGGATGAGCAAAATCATTTTGATAGTCTACAATAATTAATCCTTCTTTTGTTCTCATAATATAGGTAATTAGGGAGTAATATATTTATTAATGTATTTTTTACACTTACTTTTTTTTAAATAAAAAAAGAATTAATATTTCTCTTAAGATTTTATAATATTTTTTACTTGTTTTTAAGTAAGTGTAATTTTTACATTTACATGATATTTGTTTTGAGATTGAAGTCAAAACTTTTTATTTAATTTATTATTTTTATAATACTTTTTAAACTCCTTATTGATTAAAATAAATACTTTTTTCATCTTTGGCTTCGCAAAAGGGCAGAGTATTGACATTTTAACATTTTATTTCTTTTTTTCGTTTTCTATTTGCAATTCACTAATTTCTTTATATAATCTGCTCGACAAAAAATAATAAGAAGTTCCAAAATACTCAAATACGGCGTAAATAAATATTGAGTAAGCGAACTGAAAGCTACTCGAGATTTATTTTAAAATACCTAGCCATATTTTAATTGGAAGTTCTTCTTTATAAAAAAGAACTCGTCTTAACTAGCGCGTTCTTTTTTTGTTCTATTTTAGCTCCCTCAGGGAGAATTATCAAATACCATTCATGGAAAATATTGAAAATAGAGTTAAGTTTTCAGATTTAGGATTATCTGAAAAAATGTTAGCCGCTATTACAAAAAAAGGTTACGAATATCCATCACCAGTTCAAGCAGGAGTTATTCCTCTTTTATTAAACGGAGATAAAGATATTATTGGTCAAGCACAAACAGGTACAGGGAAAACTGCATCATTCGGGATTCCTCTTCTAGAAAGATTAGATAAAAATGCTAAAGGTGTTCAAGCTATGATTCTAGCTCCAACTAGAGAACTTGCTATCCAAGTTGCTGAAGAAATTAAATCATTTGCATTAGATGGTGTAAACATTCAACTTCTTTACGGTGGACAAAACGTAAGAGACGAACTTCAAGGATTAAAAAGAGGTCCTCAAATCGTTGTTGGTACTCCAGGGAGAGTAAAAGATCACTTAATCAAAAGAAGATCATTAAACTTAGATAATATTAATTACTTCATACTTGATGAAGCTGATGAAATGTTAAACATTGGTTTCAAAGAAGAAATCGAAGAAATCATGGAACATACTCCAAAACAAAAAAAAGTTCTACTTTTCTCTGCAACTATGCCAAGATCTATTCAAGATATTGTACATAAATATATTAAAGATCACGATACAGTTACAATTAAAAGAGAAGAAAAAACAAATAAAAATATTACTCAAACTTGTTATAAAGTTAATGAAGGTGATAAATTTGAAGCTCTATGTAGAGTAATCGAAGTTGAATTTGATTTTTACGGTATTATTTTCTGTAGAACAAAAGCTTCAGTTGATGAAGTTGCTTCACAATTAATGAACAGAGGATATAAAGTTGAAGGTATTCATGGTGATATCGATCAATCAATGAGAGAAAAAACACTTGCTAGATTTAAAAATAAATCTATTTCAATTTTAGTTGCTACTGATGTTGCAGCGAGAGGGATTGATGTTAATAACTTAACTCATGTAGTAAACTACGCACTTCCAGATAATGCTGAAACATATACACATAGAATTGGGAGAACTGGGAGAGCTGGGAACAAAGGGGAAGCAATTTCATTTGTTTCAAGAAGAGATTCAAGAATGCTTATGTATATCGAAAGATTAATTAAACAAAAAATTGAAGTTGCTAAACTTCCAAAAGTTGAACAAGTTATTGAATTCAAAAAGAAAAGATTAGTTACAAATACTCAAGAATTAATTGCTGCTAATGGTGGTGAAAAATATATTGAATTAGCTGATGAATTACTAAAATTAGATGATGCACAAAAAGTACTTGCTGCAATTCTAAAAGAAAGTTACGGGAATGAATTCTGTAAAACTCACTACAACATGATTAGTGAAGCAGGATCTCCAGCAAGAAATGAAAGCATAAGTGGTCAAAAAAGATTATTTGTTGCTAAAGGGAAACTTGATAATCTTAGTCCAGGTACTCTTATTCAATTTATTGAAAGAGAAGTTGGATCTAAACTAGGAGATATTGGTCAAATTGAAATTCTTAGAGAATTCTCATTTATCAATGTTACTGATGATGATGCTGAATTAATTTTAGCTGTATTTAAACAAAAAAATACTAAAAAACCTCTTATCGTTGAAGCAAAACAAAAAGACGGAGGAGGATCTAGAGGTGGTTCAAGAGGTGGTTACAGAGGTGGTTCTAGAGATTAATCTCATACAATCAATTCAAAAAAGAGAAAGCTTAATAACTTTCTCTTTTTTTATTGTCATAATTTGGAAATCAATATTTAAATAACTTCGCTTGTTCGAGGAAAATTAATACGATTTTAGTCAAAAGGTCCAAATATTATTCTAATATTATTGATGTACAATTTTCATAAACATGAGTTTTTAACACAAGTTTTTTAACTACATTTTTGTTAAAAAGTCAGAAAGGATATTTTACTGTTCAGTAAAACAGGTTTTTAACATTTTTTTTACAGTACTTGCGTTGTAAAAAAGTAGTCAAAAGATTTGATTTTCATGCAAATTTGTATACAAATATTATACGGATATAACCTATATCTAAAGAGTGAATTATCGCTTAAAATTCAAAAAACCAACAAAACACGTTGTTTTTTTTATAATTTTACACATACATTTTCAATGTAATTAGAATTAATAAACTATACATTTTCAATGTTTATGTAAATTAAAATATAATAAATGGCTTATTTATGAGAATAAGTGTCGTAGACCAAGTAAAAGAATTTTTGAAAATGTCTAAAGTAAAAAATTGTTACGTTTATTCATCAAATGAAATAAAAGCAACAATAAAAAATTACCTCGTTTCTCAAAAAATGCTTTACTCTCCCATTCGTGGGATATATATCCTAAAAAAGAGTAGCCAATTCGAATCTGAAATTTTAGATAAGTTTAAGATTCAAGTGATTTGAAAGCTCTGAGGAGTACTCTCTGGTGATTTTGCTATATGATATTACCTCTGAGATGTTTCTAACGTCTATAACGTTAAAATGATAACTCAGAACAAATGTTTTCAATCTCAATTAGGAGATAAAACAAAACTTATATATATAGCGAGTAAAGTTCCAAGAATAACTGAAAAAATAAACATAGATGAAACTGATTTAATAATAGAAAATCCTTTTTCACTCTATATAAATGATTACAAAAATATTCCTGAAAATTCAGAATTTATACGATATCTGATGAGTTTAGATATTGAAAGTAGCTTTGTTTTAGAATTAATTAATAAATGATTCAAAACAAGTGGTATTTCAAAATTAGCTCAATTGTATAAAAATAATTGATTTATAGGAAAACAAAGAACTATTTTATCAGCTCTGCGTGAATCTGGAAAACAAGTTGATTACAGAAAAGCAAAAAGCCAAATAAAAGAAACAAACAAAAAACAACCCGCTCAATCTTTTTACGAAGATTTAGATAATTTGATATAATTTAGTATTACTCATTAGTCTTATGCTCGAAAGGAACGCTATGAGGTCAACAAGAAAACAACCATTCTGTTGGCAAGAAAAAAAGATAAATAGACTGATCAGAAAAATCTATTCTGAAGATTCCGGTAAAAAATCTAAAATGCTCCTTCTGTATCAAACACTTACAGAAATTGATAGTGATTTTAACGGAAAAGAAATCTCATTCTTTACAAAAACTATTTCTACATATTCAGGACTCTCTGTAAGATTCATTCCAAAAGCTTTGGAAGAATTTCAAGAACTGAAAATATTAAAAATAATAGAAAAAAAAGACGGAGGAAAATTCGCCGGAAAAGATTTAATCTTCACACCAGATGAAGTTATTGATTCAAGTGATATAAAAAAACCTGATAATAAAGCCAAATTGACCGTTAGTCAAGAACCGACAACCGGAGTACGTCCAACCGATAGTCAGTTACAAGCAAGCGGTGAAAACGCACACGGTAATATTGCACACGTAGATACTACCAACGCACCAATAACAAATGATGCTTCTGCCAATGGTAATTCCACTGCTGGTCAAAATACACCATTAGAAGATAGTTTTTATCTAGAAGATAATATAAATAAAAACAACAACAAAGAAGAAGAAAAAGAAGTGATGTTGTTGTTAGAATGATATGGGTTTAATTTTTCTCTTATTATTAAATTTATAGGAAAATATTCTTTAGATAGAATTAGAGAAGTTATTGCTGCATATGAAAATAATCCAAATGCTCAAAATCCAGCTGGTTTTATTCGTAAAGCTTTAGAAGACAATTACGTGTTTAATCAAAAAGAAAAAGAAGCGGAAGAAAAGAAAAAAGTTTTTGAGGAAAAACAAAAACAAGTTGCTCAAAAAGAATCAGCAAAAAAACAACTTGATATGTTTATCAAAAACCAAGTGAATACTTGGATTGAAACAAACAACGATTCTTATCAAGATATGCTTCAAGCTGAAAATAAAAAGATTGCTGAAAAATCTCCAACAATGAAAAATGTTGAAATTCTCGCTCGTTCAATCGTAAGAGCATGTATCAAAGAAAAAGTTTTAGGATTATAAAAATTAAATATGCTTGAAAAGATTATTATTTATATAGCTTGAGTTATTAGTTCACTTTTTGTTTTTTATATTACTGAAAGAACAAAAGAAATTAAATCACAAAAAAACCAACTATATAAATTATCAAAGAAATTAAAATATTCTTTATATAACTTAATTTCATTAGAAAGTTCATGCAAGCAATATTTAACTTTAATGAACTATGAGATTAAGGACTTATGAAGTATATGATTTCCTATATATCAATTTGAGTCAATATTAGACTATATTCCATATACATTAAAAACGAAGAAAGATTTTAGATTTATAACTAATTTAGAAGTTATTGATGAAATATTATTTTCATTACAAAATTCTTTAAAAAATTTAGCTATAAATGAAATTAAAGAAGATTTATTATCAAAAAAAATTTCATTAGAAGAATCAGAAGACAGATATAAGGGAGAAGTTAAATTTATTCAGCCTATTTATTCTGAAATAGATACGTACATATATAAAATTATAGAATCTATTGCTTTATT
>CAJXJP010000017.1 GCA_913055215.1 uncultured Candidatus Altimarinota bacterium
GTAATATTCGTTGATGTTCCAGGATTTGGATAGACTCCTGTTTGAAGTTTTGATAGCTCTAAGGCCTTTTCGATATTTTTGATATCAGTTGTTCTTTTAGAATCTCTTGAATTTCATACGTAATCTTGAAAACTCACAAATGCTACTGTTCATAGAACTGCTAGAATGGTGATTACCACTATAAGTTCCACTAAAGTAAATCATTTTCTTTTATTTAAAGTATTTAGTTTCATGAAAAAAGGATTATTTACTAAACATCCTTAAATATAGGCATAAGTCACTCTTTTTCAATCAAGTAATTATTTTTTTTATTTACATTTTCAGAAAAGCACGCATAAAAAACACCTTTTTATGAAAAAAGATGTTTTTATATGGCCTTTAACTCTCAGCATACTATTAGACGAAAATAAAATGAAAAAAGTGACAAAAAAACCAAGAAAAATAAATTTTTCTTGGTTTTTAATTTTTTTATAACGATTTAGTTGTAATTTCTTCAACAATTCTTGCTATAAACTCTTCTCTTTTTTCTACTGTTTGTTCTTTTGTTTTATAATTTCTTACTGCAACAGTTCCATCAGTTTGTTCTTGTTCACCAACAACTACTATATAATTATTATGCATTTTTTCTGCATTTCTAACTTTTTTATTTAAGTTATCAGTTGAGAAATCACCTGTAACTCTTACTCCAGCCTTTTTAAGTTCAGACATAACTTCATGAGCATAGTCATCGAACATAGGTAAAACTGGAACAACTTTTACTTGTCTTGGTGCTAACCACATTGGAAAAACTCCTGCAAAGTGTTCAATAAGAACTCCCATTCATCTTTCTAAAGATCCAGAAATTGCTCTATGGATTACTACTGGTCTTTCTTTTTCATTATTTTCATTTGTAAATCCAAGGTCAAATCTTACAGGAAGATTAAAGTCACATTGAATTGTTGCTAATTGCCATTCTCTTCCAATTGCATCTTTAAACATAAAGTCTAATTTTGGTCCATAGAATGCAGCTTCTCCTTCAACTCTTTTATATGGAAGTTCGCTTCATTTTGCTGCTTCTTCAAGTGCTGATTCTGCTTTTTCCCAAACATCTTCACCTCCTAGGTATTTTGCTTTATCTTCACCTCTTACAGAAAGACTTACCCAGTAATCATCAGTCATTCCAAGAGTTGTATAAAATTCTTTAATAATTTCAGTAATCCCTTGAACTTCTTCTTTAATTTGTCCAATTCTACAGAATAAATGTCCATCATCTTGAGTAATTGCTCTTACTCTTGTTAGACCTGATAATTGTCCAGATTTTTCATCTCTATATACAGTAGCTGGTTCAAAATATCTTACTGGCATATCTCTATAAGAGAATTGATTATCAGCAAAAAGTTGCATATGATGAGGACAATTCATTGGTTTTAGGAAGAATTTTTCTTTTGAAGTTCCACCCCAAACACTAAACATATCTTCAAGATAATGACCCGCATGACCAGATGTTTCGTAAAGAGATTCTTTCGCTAAGTGTGGCGTCCAAACTCTATCATACCCTTTTTGTTCATGAAGTGACCATAAATAATCTTCTAGTGATTTTCTTAAAACCATTCATGCTGGTTGCATGAGTGGAAGTCCTGGACCAATAAGATCAGAAATTGTAAATAATTTTAGTTTTTGTCCAAGAATTCTATGATCTCTTTTTTTTGCCTCTTCTAACATTTTTAAATGAACATCTAATTCAGCTTTATCATTAAATGCATAAGCGTAAATTCTTGTTAATTGTTGTTTTTCAGCATCACCTAACCAATATGCTCCTGCAACTCTTGCAAGTTTGAATGAATTTGCATCAAGTTCTTTAGTGTTTTCAACATGAGGTCCTGTACACATATCGATAAATTTAAGATTTTTAACTTGATCTCCATCTAAATCTTCGAAAGCTTCATAATTATTATCTTTTAAGAAATCTTGCACTTCAGTTGATTTTCCTCATTTTGCTACATTTAAGTAAAATGAAATTCTATCTGATAATTTTTCTTCGTTTTTAAAATCTTTTGATTCGATTTTATCAACTAATTCATTTTTAAAAGATTCTCCCATTGTATCAAGAATTTTTCTTGCTTCATCAAAATTTACATCAAATTTTTTGAAATCTTGTCCTTGAGAAACAATTTTTTTCATTGATTTTTCTACTTTTTTCAAATCTTTATCTGAAAATTCTACTTCTCCGAAATCAAAATCATAGTAAAATCCATCTTCTGTATCTGGTCCTGTTGCAATTTTAGCATCTGGGAAATTTTGTTTTACAGCTTGAGCCATTATATGCGCAAGACTATGTCTTTTTGTTGATAAAGGAATACTCATAATATTTTTATATTAATAATAATGTATTTTATATTAAATAATTCATCCTGTCTTCGAGCACTTTTCTTTTCAAAAAGGAAGCACACTAAGGAGAATGTATTATTCTCAGTTCTCTACAAATAAAAAAACTCTACTTTTTAAAGTAGAGTTTTTGTTGTTTTTTTCATTCTAATTTCTAACACACAAAAAATCTCTACTGATTTAGTAAAGTAATAGTTGTTGTTGTGGTACCAAGTTGTGTGAGGCTCATAGGTCCTTATTAGAAATTAACATTTTTAATATATAAAATATAAAAGATTTGTCAAAAGAGTTTTGTTGAAAAATCTCGCTTTTGTGTATAATTGGATACTATCTATCACTTCATCATAAATATATGACCTCACAAAAAAATACCGCTTGATTTTCTTTTGTAGAAATCATTATAACCATTTCAATTATCGTTTTATTCGCAGTAGTTTCAGCTAATTTTTATAGTGGAACGAAAGAGAAAAGTTTGAATAGTCAAAATAAAGTTCATGTTGATGCTCTCACAAATAGCATTATGACTTATACTTTACAAAACAAATCACAAAATTTAATTTTACCTTCTTGAAACAGAAAATTTTATACAGAAAGTTCAACTTTTTCTGATAACTGGGAAGATGGTGAAACATTTTGAGTTTCTTGATTTATAACAAATGAAACATATCCAAATAAAGATTTATGAGATGTTCCTGTTGATCCAAGAACACAACAAAATTTTTGATACGGTATCGTTAAAAATTCACAAGAATTTGAAATTGCCGCTGTTATTTGGGAGGCATGAAATCCAATCAGTTATGTAAATTGAAACTATTGAGCCGAAGACGCTGTTGAAAATCTGATTAAAGAATATGCAGGTCCGAACTTTGTAAGCTCGTATTCTAATGAATTTTTACCATACAATCCAGATGAGCATAAACTCATTGCAAAAATCTCAGATTATTCATGAAATATAGAAATATTTAGAAATAATGAAAAATTAAATTTTGCAAATGCACAAGAAATCTTAGATTTTGTATTTTTAGAATGAGATACTATAAAAGTTCCTCAATCAGATTATGCACAAATATATTTTTCAGACTGAAGTGAATCATATTTAGGTTCAAAAACTCAGGATTCCGAGCTCACACTTGCAAAACTTTCATACAAAAAAGAAAGTACTGTTTTTACAAATATACAACTCGCTTTAAAAATTTGAACTATTTGGACAAAAGCCCCTAAACTCGATGAAAATTCTGAATTTCAAATATTTTCACAAGATACAACTGCCTCTGTGAGATGAACTATCTTTTGAGTTACAGCTGATGTAAACAATACAGAAATCTTAGTAAAAAGTTGAAGAGTTGAAGTAAAAAAGTATGTAAATAATCCAAGTTTTGAGAATATTATTTCTGATATTTCAAATGAAAAAATTATAGAACAAAAAAAGATTGAAAGTCCATATGTAAATGAAAATTCTGAAATTATTGTTGTTTGAGAGAATGAATGAACATGAATTTCAATTCAACAATGACAAACAGAACAAACAGAATTAAAAACGGATACTGTTCCAGAAGTTATTCAATCACATATTAGTCATAACTCATCACCATTATCTAATAATATTTTGCCAAAAATATTAGAATATAAATTCAATGACGAAAAAATTTATATAGAATTAGAGTTACATGAAAGTTTTAAATATAGTGCTGATATTTTAAAAATTGATAATCAAATTTTTCTAAATAATCAATGGAAAGATCAGGAAACACTTATCATTGATGAAAATACATATTTTCAAAAAATAGACTCTCAGGAAAGAATAAAATTTATCGATTATATAAAATCAAAAAAATCTCGCGAATTAGAAATAAGTTTTTGAAAAACAAATACTTTAGGAATTCAAAAACAATCTAAAAGCTTAATAATCGTACTAGAAAAAATAGAATACTCGTGAACTGAAATGGTTGAAGTTGATATAATTGAAGAATTTATTGAAATAGAAGATGAAGATGATAGTGACCTAGAAGTTGAATCAAATCAAGAAGAAACAGATGATTCAGATAATCAACAAAATCAAGATAATTCTAATAAATGGAAACTCTACGCCGTTTGAGATTATAACCATAAAGAGTATTTCAGTATTATTAATGCTGAAGGTGATAAAAAATTAAGAGAATCAAATCGTTCGATTATTGCGAATTGTAAATTTTTGAACTTTCTTAAAATTTGAGGAAGACAATGTAAGAAAAAAGCTTCTGACCTTTGAGCTATAAAATATTCAAATCATCATAGTTTTGCAAGTTTTGCAAACGGTGAAAAAGGTGTGTATATAGACAATTCGAAGAGTGAGGATTTTATAAAATATAAAACAGATAGTAAGATAAAAACAAGTGAAAATATTAAAGTATCTATTTCTGTGTTATGAAAAGATTTAAATAGAAAATCTGGTCAATATAGCCTTTATTCAAATAAAAATGAGTATATTCAACTGGATAATGGAAAACTCATATATATCTCTAAAATAGATTGAAAATCTTCTGAAAAACTAGTAGGAACACTGAAGGTTTCTAATATGAAATTAAAAAACAATGAATTTTATTCAGTCGTTTTAGAAAAAAATTGAAAAAATGTAGTGTTAAAAGTAAGTTGAGATAACCTTCATGCACTTGGTTGAAACTGATACCAAATTTCTTGAATCGTTCAACATTCTCAAGTTTCAAATTATTTTTATGTTTGATGATTAAGTCCTTATAACTTTTTTCACAACGATCATAAACAATGGGATTGAGTTATCAATTCTATAAAATTCTATATTAAAGATTAAAAAAGAAAGCTGTCGAGCTTTCTTTTTTAATCTTTTGTTTTTTTTATTGAAATGGAACAGATTTTAATATACTTCTAGTATGTACACATGATCATAATTTATTTTCTAAACGGGGTAAATATGAAACAAATTCGTATGCTGAAAGCGTTTTCTTTTGTTGAAATTATTATAGCTATTTCTATATTAGCTCTTTTATCGGTTGTTGGAACCAATTATTACACAACACAGAAGATTAACACGGTAAATACTAAAATATCAACAGATTTGGGAGCTATAAACAATGCCCTTCTCGCCGCACAAAGTATTACACAAAATTTTGTTCATCCCTCAGGAAATACAAGATATTATTCAGAAACAACTGGGTATATGCATTCTACAAAAGCCGAAGATGCATATGGAATCAGTGGTTTTATGACGGAAGAAACTCTCGCAAAACAGTTTTTAGATATTCTTCCACTTGACCCTAGAAATAATCAATATTATGCCTATGGGTTAGCTCCTAGTCTGCAACAATATGAACTTTCATGAATTATTATGAATGGAAATGATCCACAAGCTTATGTTGTTGGGAATTATGAAGCAGAAAAATGACCAGTAAATCTTATAAAAGAATATAACGGTCCAAACTATGTAAATAACTGATCTCAACTATTTCTTCCATACAATCCTGACGAAAGAGTCATGACAGCAAGTATATTTGACTATGAATGAGTTGTAAGCATCAACAATGCTAACATGACACCAGAACAAATTACAAATCATGTTTTGAGAGCTGGAGATAAAATAGTTGTTGAAAAAAATTGATATGCAGAAATTTATTTTTCTGACGGGTCAAAAACAATTTTATGAGAAAATGATAGAGATTCAGAATTGACCATTACAAAAATGGAATTCAAATCTGACACAAATCTTATCACTGATGTTAAATTAGCACTTTCAGCTGGTACTATTTGGAACAAAGCCCCAAAATTAGAAAATGACTCTGAGTTTGAAATATTTGCAGGTGATACAAAAGCCGCAGTAAGATGAACTGTTTATTGAGTAACTAAGCATGATGGAGTAACAAATGTAACGGTAACTCAAGGGAAAGTTGATGTTGAAGAAGTCTATGAAACAGGACAAACTGAAATTAAAGAAACATTAGAAGTTACTACTCAAAATCCAGAATCATATACAAAAGGTGGAACAGCTCCAAACAAAGCCTTAAACATGGTTCCAGAAATAATCAAAAAAGAAGTAAAAGACCTCACTCCTGAATTTAATAATTCGTTAAAAGCAAAGATTCTAGCCTACAACAAAGAACTTAAAACAGTTGAATTAGAAGTAAATGATATATTTAAAACTGCTGATTTTATTGTAATAAAGACTGATGCTGGAAACTCAAATAGAGCAAAAGAATCCTCTTGGGAAACAGGTGCAACAACTATTGATATAGCATCGTTTGTAACAAATGATTACATTTCATTTAAGTTTGGGAAAAGGAAAAAATCAAATCCTGCAGATATTATTTATTCTGCTGAAACTATTCTATATCCAAAAAATGCCGTTGCTTATACTGAACTAAATAGCATTGAAATTGAAGATGAAGATGAAATATTAGAAGATTTTCATGAAGAAGAAAATGAAAAGGAAATAGAAAATGAAACTGATAATTTATGTGCTCTGAAAATACTACTTTTATGAAAAAAAGTATGTATTAAAAATACTTTACTTTTTCCTAAAGCATCAGATGAAAAATGGGAATTAGTTGCTACTGCGCCATATAATTATGCATGAGATTTAAATCTGTATACTGAAGATGATACTATTTTACCGAGTCAACAAGCAATTTACGAAAATTCAACTCCACTACCAAGTCAATGTATAAGTGGAAACAGTAACTCAATATTGAGTCCTAACAGTAGTGCAACTAACTGACTAGCTGGGTCAAATATATTTAACAATCACAAGAAAAATTCTTTTTGTACAAATAGAAATAATAGTGAAACTGGGATTTTTATAGATAATTCTGGTTCAAGTTCTGTAAGAGATTATCTAAAATATAAAGAATTAGATTCAAAATTACGTTTGTGAGAAAATTACGTTGTAGAAATGGATTTTGATTGAAAAACGCTTCAAGCTTGATGAGCAAGATATTTATTATCAAATAAAAATGGTGCATTTGTGTACGTTATGTGAAATACCTCAAATGATAATATATTTCAAATCAATATAAACGGGGCTAAAAAAACAAAATTATGATCAAATCATTCTGGATTATTCTTAGATAATAAAAAGATTTATACTGTTTATTTAAAACGTACAGCAAATATTTCTACTCTATATATCTATGATAAAATAAACAAAACAGAAATATATAATAGTGGTCCAGTTCAAAAAACAATTTCACTTAATCAATTAAATATAGGTTCTAGTTCAACTTTTGGAAGTCAATTAAACGGAATTATATATAATTTAAAATTATATAAGAAAAAATAAAAAATAGATATGTATTCATATCTATTTTTTTGAACAAAAAAAGAAGATTATTGAAAATCTCCCCTTTTATAGCATCGGTTTCCTCCTCAGCCCCCTAATGCAAAACCATTATACTGACAAGGTATTAACGCAACATTAATAAAAATGACTTTTTTTAGTTTTTTTATAAATCCATAAAATATACATCAAATCAAAGTTTTTTTAAATATTTTTCTACATCAGAATTATTTAAAACTACTGTATTGTCATTTCTTCCTGGATGAAATCATAACTCCTTCCCTTTTAATTCAGAATCCATAATAACTTTTATATCTTTATCTTCGTTATTAATCAGAGCGAATGGACTTACATGCCCTGGAGTTACTCAAATTTTTTCTTTCATTCTTTCTTCTGAAATAAAACTTATTTTAGGTTCTCAAAAAGATTTACGGATAATACTTGAATCTAATCTTTTTTCATCTTCTAAAACCACCATATAAAATTGAGTTTTTTTCTTATTATTTAACAATAAAGATTTTACTCTTTTTCCTGGAATATCTAATCATTTACAATCATCACATGTAAAAGTCGGATTATGTTCATAATTTGTATACGAAATTTCTAAATCGTCGAGTAATGATAAAATTTTATCTTTCATATCTATATCTTAAAATATATTTAAACTATAATACAAAAATGAATTAAAAAAGGAAGTAAAAATAAATTTTTACTTCCTTTTTTCAATGCTATAGTTTCCTCCCCAAGAATCTATGCAATGCAATTATATTTTTAAATATAATATAATATCTAAAAAATATAAAAGACTGTTTGTATGATCAAAACAGTCTTTTCAGAATAACAGTATATATTCCTCCTTAACCCTAATTGCTAAATCATTATACACATAAGACCTTAACACAACATTAACAGAATTGGACTTTTTTTGACTTTTTTAGTATTTTTAGCTGATTTGCCGTAATATTTATTTATTTTCACAAAAAAACCAGATGGTACCAATTTTTCTAGCGAAACTGGCCTCTGATCTTTTTGTTTCTCATATCTCTATTGTGCACGGTTAGTATAGCGTTTTTACCTTAAAAAAATCTTAACCTCAGAACTTTTTTTTAAAAAAAAGTGATTTTTATAAAAAACTCCCCTTTTTCAAGAGAAGTTTTTTATGGAAATACAAAACAAAGCATTTACCCTCTTTTGAGAGCAAATATATAATATCCAAAACTACTTAATAAAACCTTAAAATAAAAAAACCAGAAAATAAAATTTTCTGGTTTTTTTTGTGTATTTTTTTATTTGAAAAATTTGTTTAATTTAAAATATATTATTTTTCTATTTTTGTATTAGCTGCTTTGAGATTTTCTCTAATTTTAATAATTTGAGTATCTCCAAATTCATTGATAATTCCATATTTATTTTCTAGATTTTCTTTCATTTCAACTGGGTTTTCTCTTTTCCCCATTGGTCAAATGTGAGAATCTGTACTCAAAGGTTCACCAGTATTTCCTGAAATCATTTTATTATAAAACTTAATCAGATTTTCTTTCCATTTTGTAGAATTTGTTTCTGTACCAGTTTCACCGAATCTTCCTTCAGCAAGATTGATTGTTTTTGGATCTAGATTTATTCCATCGATAACAATCATACCTGTTTTCACTTCTTCGATCAACATATCTAATACTGATTGAGAAATAAGATGAAGTCCTATATTTTTTGAAAACTCAAGAACTTGTCTTGTTTTTTCATCTTGTTCTTTGATTTTTTCCCTATATTGTCACATAAGAGCTTCTAAAGAATGTTTATAATCTAACTCGATTTGATTCATTTGTTCAGCTAATTCTCATTCCTTAAATTTCAACTCAGTTAATTTTCAATCCAATGAAACAATAATTTCATTTTTTAAATTTTCAGCTAAGTTCATATCTATTGGATCTTGATCCGCTAATTGTTCGATTTTTTCTTTAAATTCTTGTTTTTTCCCTACATCTTCTGAAGCATTTACGAATCAAAATGCTTGTTCTAATCAAGCTCTTGATGAAAAATCTAATTCTGAAATATGATTTTTTACATTTTTTATTTTTGAAATGTCTGTTGAATTTTTATCAATTTGTGGATTTAAAGATAATTTTTGTTTTTCGTACTCATAAACTGATTCTTTGAAAACACTCACAGGAAGATTAGATTCTAAGCGGAAATCACTTCATTCAATCCCAATACTACGAGATGGTGGTCTTTTTGAAATATCAATTTCAATATCTCAACTTCTTAAAATAAACCCTTCTCTTTCAACTTCTCAATTATTCAATCAAGCAGCTATCCTTGCTTTATCTAACAAACGTGTGTTTGTATCCGAGATAATTTCAGCAGCATTTTTTTCTCCTGTTTCAAATTCGTTGAAATAATTTTCAAAACTTGAATCCATAGCCATGAATGAAGTTTTGATTTGTTCATACGCTTTTGGATCACTTTTACGAATTTCGTGTAAAGCATTTTTGAATCCTGATGAATTTTTTAATTCTTCAATTAATATTTTTGAATTAAATTTTAATAATTCTATTTCATTTGCACTTAGCTCTTTAGAAAAACTAACCTCAATATCAATTAATTTAGCTAATTTTCGCTCAATATACTCTTTACCATCTTGATTGATTTCTAGATTAGTAATTGTATTTAAAATATTCTTTATATCAGAAACTCTATTTTTTGACTCTATTCAAGTTTCTAATTTTCATTGATTAATTTCTTTACTCTCTTCTAAATTAAATTCATTAAAAAAATCATCAATTGTTTCGGCTGTTGGATAACCATTTTCAAATACATAATCTTCTATTTTTGAAAATTTAATTTCATCAATACCTCAAGATAAAGCTAATAAAATAAATTCTCTCTTATCTGCTGAAATTTCTTGCATCAAAAAATTCTCAAAGACATCCATTCATTCATCTCCATGAATATCTTGAATCTCATTGAGTTGTTGATCAAGTTTTGGTATTTCTTGTATATTTTGTTGTTCTTCTATTCCTCCTTTGAATACTTCAGACATAATACAATATTTATAAGTTAATTTCTTATAAAATTATATCATATTTTTGATATAAAAGGCAAAAAAAAGATGTTTTTCAACATCTTTTTTAATTTAACGCCAAGCTAGATAAAGCTTCTGTCATTTCATTTGACGCTTTTTTCTTTAAATCTATAATTACTCCTTGATATGCAACTTCAAAACCTCAATCAAGATTATCCCATTGAAGGATAGTTTCTGGAGCTCTTTCTTGGAATTGATTTATTCATCTAATTGGATCTCATTCAGTATATGAATAAAGTTTACTCATAGTATGATCGTATCATTTTTCATATCTTGCTAACATATAGTTTGCAATTTTTTCATACATTATTTCTTCTGTATCTCCATCAATAATTCACGCTTTTTCCCCTCTTCTTTTAATTGATTTTGCTAAGAATTTTGGATTACTTAATTTTTCTTCAACTTCTGCTAAAGATTTTTCTCTATATTCTTCAAATCATTTTGCGTACATTTCTTCATAACCTTGTACTTCTGATTGAGGAATTTTTTTATTTAACAGAGCATTTACTGTTGATATATTTTCTAATGTTGGTTCCACGAAAGGATACCCGACACCTTTTCCAAATTTATCTTCTGGAAGTAGTAATTTATACGCTCATTCTACTTTTTCAGGCGATACTGCCGCTAATACAGAATATACACTTGAAAGTCTATATAAAGTCATAAATTCAGAATCTTCTTGTTCTCTATCTAACCCCAGCATAGCTGCCATTCATGACCAAGCAACTTTTGGTTTTACCGTATCTCATAATCTAGACAAGTATCTATCAACAAGTTTTGCTTCATCTTCATTTGGCGCAACATCTAAGATATTTTGCGTCCATTTATTTTCAACATATTGTAAATGGTATGGTGCTGTTCACATTTTTGCAGCAATTCATTCTACTCTTTCAGCAAATCAAGTATCTAACATTCCTTTTTGATAAAAGTTTGTATCTCAAAATAATGCTGTTTTTTCGATAGATTCTTCATATTGACCTGGTGTAGTTTTGATTTTTACAACTCTGTATTGATTTTTTAATTCTGGAGAATCTTCTTCTAAAAATACAAGATTATTTACCATATCAGCTGGTAAACCATTTTCTAAGAAATAATCTCTGATTTCTTTTTCGGTATTATCACTAGTTAAAATAACTCATTGTTTACATTCTTCCATTGCTATTTGAAGAGTTAAATGAGTTTTTTCTTTTACACAATTTTCAATAACCGCAACTTTTTCTTGTCAAAGTGCTTCTATTGGTTGTGTTGATTCGTTTGATGTTTGCGCTTCAGCATTCGCTCATAGAGCTACTGCACTAGACAGTGCAAATGCTGCAAGATTATTTAAAGCCATAGTAATATTTTTTCAATGTTAATATACAGTGATATTCCTGACATACTAGAATTATATTTTTTTATCAACAAAAGTCAACTTTTCTCAACTAAGTATTTTTCCCTATTTTAAGGTATAAAAATCAATTTATTCACAACAAAAAAAGCAAAAAATATATTTTTTGCTTTTTTTGTTCATTTTTATGGTACGAAAAAGAATAAGAGCTTATTTTTCTTCATCAGAAAATGGTGCTGCTAAATTTAACACAGCTTCTGTCATTCTTTTATCTGCTTCAAGATCTTTTAGACTCTTCTTATATTCCTGTTCTATCACAAGTCCTTGATATGCAACTTCAAAACCTCAATCCAATTTTCCCCATTCAAGAATTGTTTCTGGAACTCTTTCTTGTAGTTGATTCAATCATCCGACTACATCTCATTCTGTGTATGAATATAAGTAATTCATATTTTTACTATATGATTTTTCGTATCTTGCTAACATATAGTTAGTTAATTTTTCATAGATTGTTTCTTCTGTATCTCCATCAAGGATTCAAGCTTTTTCTCCTCTTCTTTTCACAGATTTCGCTACATATTTTGGATCATTTAATTTTTCTTCAATTTCTCCTAATACTGTTGTTCTATATTCTTCGAGTCATTTTGCATACATTTCTTCATAACCTTGTACTTCTGATTGAGGGATTTTTTTATGTAACAGTGTATTTACTGTTGAGATATTTTCTAGTATTGGAAGTGAAAATTTTGTTCATTCAAATTCTAAAGAAAATATAGTATTTTCTGGTTTCACAGCAGTTAATATCAAGTAAATATCCGCCAGTTTTTCTAGTTTCGTTTTATAATTATTTTGCTCTAAACGAATGATTGATTTTCAGGCAGACATAAGTACTGAAGCAGAAATATTTTGTTCAGTTTTATTGTATATTCTCTCTAGAGATTCAGTCATTTCTTGGCTGATATTTTGTAATTTTAGTTCATCGAAAAATTCATCTTTTGAAATTTTTTGAGTTTCCTTTTTATTATTATTTGATTCAATAATAATTTGTGTATTTTGTAAATTATTTTGATTTATAAATAATTCATAATCATTTTGAAATGTTTCAAATTCTTCCGATTTCAGCAAAACAAGGTCTATATTTTCTTTGGTACAATTTACGATTTGCGAGGTATTTTTTGTATTTTCTTGCACTGAATTACAATCTTGGTTTTCCAATCATTCGGATGCATTGGCTCCAACTGAGATTATCCCCGCCAAAAATGCAGATTTTATTGATGTTTTCATAAGTTTTCCTTTTTTAAATAAGTTTTATTTATAATAATTCATTCTGATAAAAATGTCAATTTAAGCATTAAAAATGTTTTATTCCCATGATACAGCTTTTAAAAATTAGTTTTTCACATAAATAACAGTATTTCTTAATTTTTGTATAGATTTTTTATACATAAGATTGTTTAATGTAAGCCTAAATCTAAGTATTTGACATATGAAAAATAAATATTAGTATCAACTATAAATGAATCATTTTTGTATTCATTAATTAAGTATTTAATGGGGGTTTAATATTTAATAAAGGAGGAATGACATACTGACTGAAAAATTCGATAAATTTAAAAAAATGAAATAAAATTGCTACTCTTTCTCTCGCTAGTTTACTTGCGGTTAATGGCTGTGGTGGAGATTCTGGATGATGAGGTGGTTGAATAACTGTCGAATCTGAAAATATTTCATTTTCTTTAAAATCAAATAATCCAATTGCTGGAACGGTAGAAATTCGTAGTGCCAAATGAGATATTTTACTTACAGGTTTACAATCTGACAATTCGTGAAATATACAAATAAAACAAGATGAGTTTGATTCTATGTTAAATCAATATTCTCTCGATAATAGTGATTTTATTGAAGTCTATACTATTGACCAAGGAACTGTAAATTCTTATTCTCAGTCATATTCTTCAATGAATATGTCAGTTTCGGCATTGTTAAAAAGCTCTGATTTAGATAGAGCTGTTATCTGACCTATTTCAAAATTTGTACATAACCTGATTTTGCAGCACGAAAATTACAATTCTGATATCTCATCAGCTGAGATTCAAAGTATCATTGATGAAACTTTGAAAAAAGTTGTTCTGAGTGATATTAATCATGACGGAATCATAAATAATTCTGATGTGATTAATTATGATATGTCCGCTTTTGAAAGCGGATTAGAAACTGTATTAAGAGATAGTTGATATCTTGATTTATTAGAAAATGGGAATGAAAATGAAATTGCTGAAAAACAAGAAATTATCATGCAATTACAAGAAAATTTATCTGTGACAAACCATGAGTCTGAATATAATTGAACTGCAAATTGAGAAAATGGAACCTGAGAAACATATGTTCCCGTTGAACTTGAAACAATTAAAACTGAATTAGAGTGAACTCTTTCTGCATCTTTAGCAGAATTAAATCAACTTGATAATCAACTTTCAACAACACAATCTCAACAAAATCAATTATCAAACGAAATAGAAAATCAAAAAAATTCTATTTCTCAACATTCAAATAATTTGAATAATTTAGCCGATTTTGAAAGAAAAATATCAAATATTGATTTTAGAAATGACAGTGACTCAACTCTCAAATCAAAAATTGACACATTACCAAATATTCAACAAATAAGCAGAAATATTGCGCCAATGATGGCAAGAACAGTATCGACACAGTCTGATATGGTATTTTTATCTGCGGCTCCATATTCTGATTCAGAAAAATTACCACAATTACAAGAAAGAAAAAACCAATTAAAGTCTGAAATTTTGGAAGTCCTGAGAAAAATTCAAGATATTAATCAAAGTATTTCTGAAAAACAAAATGATATTTCTCGTAAAAATACAGAGATTCAAAATGAAGAATCTGTATTAATTGAAAATCAAAGAATTGTTGATGAATATCAACAAAAAATTGTAGAATTTCAAAATAGAAATAAAACAGAAATTGATAATTATAGAACTCCTCATAATAATTACATAGCAAATGTAAGAATATTAAAACGTGAAGGTCTTGCTAAAAATTTATGGTTAGATATAGGGGGCATAGCCCAAGATGTTTGAGATGCTGCTTATACTTGGTCTGCGGTCCAAGAAAGAGCTGAGAATATTTCAAAACCAAATAGATTTAGTTATACAACCGACAGAAATTCAAAAAATTATAGTGACCTATTCTCTTTTGACGAAACAATAGTAGATTATTTTGGAACAAAACTTGTTGCAAAAATGCATTATGGATATGAAAGTGATTATCCTGCAATTATGGAACTTTATAAAAATGGGACATATCTATGAAGAAATACTTGAATCAGAAATGAAAGTCATAAAAATGATCTAAAAGAATATTATTGAGCTCATTTAGAAAAAAGTCTCGTAAAAGGGATTTTACAAGAAATGATTGCTCAAGAAAATCAAGCAAAAACGTATTATTATATTATTTTAGAATTAGCCAAAGTAGAGCTTGATTGGGTAAATAAAAGAAAAGAATTTACTCGATTGAAAGAATCGATTCAACCGAAAATTGATGCACTTCAAAGTTTAAAGAGAGATCTAGAAAGAGCCAAAAATATTCTTGAAAATGAAAAACAAGAAAAACGAAACCTAGAGGAATTAAAAAAAGAACTTGTAGGAAAATTAGCTATTTTACAAGGACAAATAAATGAGCTCAGTACTACAAAAATAACAATTGAAAATATTTTAAATAATTTAGAAGAAGACCTCAAAAACAAAGAAGAAGATTATGAAATCAATCAACAAAATCTAGTTGAGATTAACGATAATAAAAATTCAATCGAAATAACTATTACTACGACAGAAAAAGATTTAGAAGAGCTCAATAATCAAATAAACCAAACTTCTGATAAATGGAAAAAATACTCTTTTAAAGAAATTATTTGGTGAAAAGTTTTCGAATTTGAAGTTATTAGTTCTGTTGAATGATGAGAAACAAAAGAAGTCATGCAACAAAAATGAATAGAAAAATTTGAAGAAATAAAGAAAAATATTATTTCAAATGAATTTTATTTTTCAGATGGTAATTCATATGTAGTTTATTCTTACTTCCCTCAATGAAAAGGAAACTTCCCTGCTTATATTTGGTGAAGCTATAATTTATATGGAAAAAGCAGAACAACCGAAAGCTATCTAGTAAATTCACAAGATCAAATCGACTTACTTGGAAATAGCCTTAAATCAACAGTGGAGAGAAATGTTATTCAAAATGCATTTAATTCTGAAAAAATTGATATTAATGACGGTCTGCATGATGGATTATCATCTTATCCTCGTGTACATTATTATTATAATAATTCAAATGAAAAATTCCCTGCTACTGTATCTTTAGAATTGAAACTTGGAAATTATTCATTTTATAAACACAATCCTAAACTTCTTTATTCACAAGAAGACATAGATAATGAAATTGGGGAAATGAATGCTAATGTCAGTCCTTATAAAAGTGAAACTAAAGTAAATGCCTGAGAGCCTATCTGGATTGTTGATAAACTTACTCCTATGGTATGAGGAGCTTACCATATTTATGAATTTGATGGTAAATATATCGCCACATGGAAAGTAGCGAATAAATGAACCTGGAGATTTGGTGGACTTCGGGATAATCCATATGAACTCGAAGATGAATTAATAAGAATACTAGACGATTGGCAATATAGAAATAGTACAGAACCTACGAATGTGGATGATGATAGGAGTGAAGACAGTATGATATATAAATCTAAATCAAGCCATCTTTTAGAAGCAGAAATAAAAAAGCATAAAAAAACTCTCACAATTCTAAACAATCTACAAATATCCAATTCAAATTTATCTCCAGAAAGTGCTCAAGTTAATCCAATAAATATTCAATGGGAGAATGCTGAACAGGATAATTTAAAGAAAAAATTAAGAAAAATATACTGAAATATTTTGCATTTTTGAGCTCAATGAGCCCTAGAAGAGATTGAAACACTTTGAAATCAAACAAAAAACTTTACTGTTTGAGCTATCGATGGGCTTAGCGATTCGATTATTTGAAGCATTGAATGAATATCAGCACTCTGAAATGAAGTTTTCATAACTCCGCCTCAAGATATATGAATAAGTATAGGGTATCGGTATCATCTATATAACTTTAATAAAACATGAGATACCTATTCAAAAACATATATAGATAAACGCCATAAAGAAGGTGAAGATGAGCGCATACAGGCTGCTCAAGACGCTTATAATATGTTAGCACAAATTAAATTATTATGAGATATTTCTGAAAATCCAGATATACTGATTGATATGATGATGGAGCATGATAGAAATAAATATATATATAAAGATAGGTCATACTATGTATGAAAAACACAATGATATATCGCTGGAATAATATGAGAGTTTTATATATGACATAAAGGTGTAAAATGAACCCCGAATACGTTAAATCTAATAAAAAATAGTCCAAAATATAAAACTTTACAGTTATCTATCAGTAAATGAATTGCTCCTCAAAGAGCAGAAAGATTAATAGCTATAAATCATAGAAGTAGACATGTGTATCTCGCTGATTTATCTAAATTAAAAATGAGTGAAATTAAGACTATTAATAAAGAATTGTATAATAAAATACAAAAATGAACTATAGAAATAGAAACTCCGAATTGAGTGAAGTTTAAGTTTTGAAAATGAGGAAATAAACTTAAAGAGCATATGAATTGAAGTATTCCGAATAACAGTAACTTTTCTACATCAAATTTAGACGAAGTTTATGATATAAATATTGAAGCAATGTCAAAAGTTAGTAAAGAAATATGGGACTCTGTTATTCATGACAAATGAAGATGAATAATCTGAGACATAGATATGTTAAGGATTATTTGAACATGACGTAAGTGAGATGAAACTAGCTATATAAGACTTATTAAAACAATTCAGTGAGAAATACACTGATTCCCCTACTATATACAATAAAAACTACTTATGGACAATAATTTACCTGAATTATTAACAGAAACATATGAGTCTGTTAAAAACTACTATAATGAAAAACATAAACAAAACAGGTATTTTGCTTGCCTATCATGAGCATATATATGAGCTCATATAAAAAAATTTCCAAGCGTTAACCCTGATTTATCAGAAATTTTTATACATAATTCTCATTCTATCTTTCCTCTTTATTCAGAATTAAAAAATAATGTTTTAAAAGAGCAAAAATCACAATATTTTATTGATGATCAAGACTGATATTATGCAGAAATCAAATTTGAATATAAAGGTAATTCATATTCAATTTACCTAAGTTGATTACTACAGTTTTATAGCTTAAGTAATAAACTTACGTGCCTAAATAATGATATTAAAAATAAAATATCTTTATTTTTAGAATCTAAATGATATAAGAATATTACAAATAAAATCTTAGAAACCGAACTAGACATAATTTGATCCGAACTTATCCCTTATTATGCATGGTTGGAGAAAGCAAAAATGCAATACAAAGAAATGTATATTGATGAAAATTATTATTACATTGATGAAATGAATGCACCCGATTATCCAAAAGATAGAGTGAAAGATTTTGAATCATACTATAAAGAAGAATACCCTGGTGCTTTCAATATACGAAATCTCTTATTTTGAGAAGATTAACATTGTAATAAATAAGAAATTTTATCAGGATTAAGATTTAAGAAATGCCTATGAGTAAAAAAATTTATAAATCATGACTATGAAGATGTAATATCACATGAATTAAATATTCGTGAGTCAAATTTTGTAAAAAATATGCAAAATTATTTTCAAAAAAAACCAAGTACTCTGGATGGTGTTTGATATGGTTGTGAATGAGAGGAATGATATAATTTCCGTATTAAATGAGAAAACATTTGAACCATTTTATTATCATGACTTTGAAAGTTTTATTTTCTTTTACATAAAAAAGATACTGAACAGGAAAAAGAAATTCTCAAATATTTAGAAAGTATTTGATATGAAGCTGTTTCTCATAAAAATTGAGAAACGGCATTAGATATTGTTGGTATATTTTTTATGCCATATGATGCATGGGTTGAAAAATCGAAAGAGGTATATAAAGATTTATATATTGATGATGATTATTACCATATTTGTGAAATGAATGGTCCTGATTATCCAAAGGACAGAGTAAAAGATTTTGAAACCTATTGTAAAGAAGAATATGAAGGTCCTTTTAAAGTCTCACATTTATTACTTGGAGAGAATTTTAATTGGGTGATGAAGTAAAGAAAGGTTTATTTTGTAATAAAATTTATGAAATATTTAGTTTTATGAGATATACATTGACAATATGAGAAATTAGAAAAATTAATCACTGAATATTTCGTTCTTTCTGATAAAGTAATATTTTTATGAGATTATATCGATAAAAATAAAGATTCTTTGAAGTGCTTAAAGTATATCTTGAATTTAAAACAAGAATTCCCTAATAAGGTTGAAATACTATGGTGAAATCATGATATTTTTCTTATAAATTCTTTAGTATATAAAGATGAAAAATTATTTAAAGTTTGGTTTTATATAAATCAAGCCTTTAGTTGAACATTATTTGATTATGTTCCTTGAAATGATCAAGTATTGTTAAAAAATTGATATGTTGAGTTTATTCCTGAATATTTTGAAAAGCTCTCAAATGATGAAGGTTTATTCAAATTAGGAAAAGAGTTATTAGACTTTGGAAAACTCTTTTATAAAGATGAAAATGCTCTTTTTGTTCATGGTGGAATTCCTCTTAAAGTAATAAGAAGAGACAGATATCAGATAGCCCCTTTTTATAAAAATAAAAGCTGATTATCATGATTAGAAGCATTAGAAGAAGATTATAAAAATTGAGATCACTATTCTATAGATATTTTTTCTGACACAAAAAATAATGATCCAACTTGGTATTTGTGAGCAAGTAAATATCAACAAATAACTAAAGAAACTTTTCTAGATTTTATTTCTAAACTTGGTATAAGTTCACTATTTATATGACATCAATCTAAAGTAAATTCCCCCAAATTTCCGAAAGATAATTCCCTATTTTGTTTAAATATGTGACATATAGATATTGGGTATTTTTATTGAGAAATCAATGGGGACTATACTCTACATAATTAAAAAAATCTTCCCTTCGGGAAGATTTTTTTTAGTTTTCAATTCTAGGTTTTTTCTTTTTCAAAACTTTGTCAGCATCACTGAGTAGCGTCATAAAAAAGTAAAAGAAACTCATTCAGATAAGAAGTCCTGCAAATCCAAAGAAATGCTCAGAGATCAATAATATTACAAATGTCAGACTTACTGGAATCTGTATAAAGTTAGAAACAATTTTAGGATTTAAGTAATAGGCTTCAATCATGTGAATAATCCCTATCAAAAGAACAATTTCAACTACTACTTGATATCATCCAATGAAATGAAAGGCTACAAATAAGATCGGTATACTCGAAATAAATGTTCATAATACTGGTATAAAACCTGCAATAAAAACAAATAATCCTAAGGTTAGCAAATATGGAAAACCTTGTCCATGCACGAGACCAATAAGTATCAAACCACATGTTGTTAAAATCGCATTTACTCATGCAATCATCGATTGAGCTTTGAATATTAATCCAAAACTTTCTACTACTCTTGTTCAAATTTTTTCATATTCATCATAAAAGAATCAGTAACTTGATCTTTTTAAACGATATAAATATGCAGTTAAATTATGCCTATCTAGGATAAATACTAAACTCAACACAAGGGCAAATAAGATTTGTAAAATGACGTAACCTGCTGTTTTTATTTTTCCTAAAATATTTAAAATGACTCAATAATCTTGAGAAGTGAGAACCCCATCAATAGTTCCTGAGATTTCATTATTTAAATTATTAATTCCTTCGAGTTTGTTAATAATTGGTTCAATTTGATCAGCTACAAAAGGAATAGTTTCAGGGATAGCTTGTAATTCTTCTAAAAATTTTGGTAAAACTCACCAAATCGTCATTAATAAGAATCATAAAAAAACTATATATTCAAGAACAACTACAAGATTTACACAACATAATTTTTTTAAGAATTTTTTTCTAGATTTAGAAAAATTTCTTTTTTGTATAAAATCTCTTAATTTGAAATTTAAAAATTTTCAAAAGCTATAAAATAAATAGGCAAAGATAAATGTAAGGAAAAATATCCAAATAAATCATTTAAACAAAAATATCACCAATATCAAAACGATATAAGCGAGAAGTTTTTTCCCATTTTCTTGAGTAAAACATTTATTAAGAAATTTCTGAATTTGTTGCATCATTCCATGATTATGAAATATTATTTGAATATATTAATGGCTTTTGTTATTTTTACAAATTTTTGAATTTTTCAACAATTAAAAAAATCACCAACTACGTTGGTGATTTTTTTAGTACCCTTCTTTAAATCATTTATTCATTTTGTTTCCAGTCACTGCATGTGTATAATTTCATACTTTTCAGTAGACACTCGCTGCTACATCAGGTGAACCGTATCTATCGTGAATATACGCTATTAATCAAACTGCTTCTTCAATAGGATTCCCAATTCATTGTCTTCCATTTGGATAATATTTATCTACATTTGAAAGTAGTAATTGTCCAAGTCATGACGCTGTTGATCTTGCTCCTATTGGATTATTTCTTGTAGAATTAATCGCAGTATCTCTAAACTCATCTGGAGATAATCATTGAATTGTATAATTTAATCTTCATACAACTCCTGCTGATTCTCTTTTTAAAATATAGTGTAGTCCTTCATTTGAAGACCATTCTGTTGGAAGTCAGGCTTGTTTGAGTGCAATTGAAAATAACATTTGAGCATCTTTGCTTCCGGCTTCAAACTTATTCATTCATTCAATCCTTTCAAAGTCTTCTGATGAAATATTTAACTCAGTCAATTCTTCAATAGTCAGATCACCTTTATAATTTATATTTCATAATTCGATATTTGCCTCGTTTATTTCATTTTCATTAAATCCATAATCTTTTAATTTTTCTTCATAGTTTTCAGGAAAATTCTTTTCTAGTACAGTAATACAAATATTAATATCGTGTTTTCCATCTTGGTCTAATTGATTTTTAGGAATTTCTTGTTCTCCAGCAATCCTATCAAATTGTGTCATTTCTTGTTCTAAATAGATTTTTTGTTGACCTTTTGGTAATTCTGACATTTTTTCTCCATAAGCCAAAATTGCAAAATCTGGATCAATTCATCTATTCATAGCTTCTAATGCAATAGTTTGATTCATTGCATCAGGATATTTTGATAAATTATCATTGTGAATATTGATAAAATTTTGTAGTTCATCAGCTGTTCTGAGTTGTGAAATATTTACTTGTGTTCCTTCATGGATAGTCAACCTTTTTCCATCTTGGTTGAAAAATTCCCCCTCAACTGAAGTTCTAGAAAAGGCTTCTCCATCAACAATAACTTCTCAAACTTCATTTGGAAGGACTTGTCCTGCTGTTGTTTCTAAATACAGTTCTTGATTGTATTGACCATCAAAAGTAAATGTAAACTCAACGTCAGCCACTTCTCAAGAAGCTATATTTTCTGAATCAATATAATTTTTAGAAATATATTGTAATCTTTCTGAATCTGGTGCTGCTAAAAACTCAGCATTAGAAATAGTTTTCATTCTATTAATTTCCGACTCTGTCACCATATCAACTTTTTCTTGAACGCTTCATGAAAGCAATAAAAGTTCTTGGTTTAAATCTTGTTCTTGATTTAAAATATCTTTGTACTCTGATTGTAAGTTTTGAACTTTTTGAGCAAGTTGCATATATTCTGGATCTTGTGGATCTCATTTAGCTAAAAGTCCTTCACGAAGAATTTTTTCGTTTGAACCTACAACTCATTTACTTGCAGCTGTAATTTCAAGTTCAGATTTAATTTCTTGGTATTTTAATTCTTCTGGTGATTGAGCTTTTTCTAATTTTGATGTACTTGTTTCTTGTTCATTTCACACAAAAGATTCAGCATTTGCCTGAAATGATGATAGTAACAATAATTTATAATTGTGTAAATAATGTTTAAAAATTCACATAAAAAATAAGTGAGAAAATATATTCCCACTTATAATATCATATTTATTTTACTGAGGCAAAAAATCACAGTTTAAATAATGTCTAGTTTTCTCAGTTCTGTGTACATACCTGGACTTTCAATCCTCATTTGTCTGATTTTAATTCTTTGAATTTCATGATCTGGTAAATCTTTCATTTTCGTATTCCAAATATTTCCAAATTCATTCCTATATGATCTTGTATCCACTGCCCAATTTTCTGCAAAATCGGAAAAATCTTGTTCTGCTAATTTGGCTAATTTGATATTCCATAAAATATCTAATGCTTGCATTCCATCTTCCATATTTTTAAAACCAAAATAATTTCTTCACTCTGATCTTGGTCTGGCTGTTCATTTATAAAATTCTACTCCATGCTTTGTTAAAGTATTTGCAAATGCTGGAAAATATGTAATTCCTGCAGGATTATTGTTTTTTAAACTTGCCTCATTTGGATATTTTTTAGCAAGAGAACGTAAATCTAACTGATTTAAGTCTAATTGATGTTCTTTAAACTCTTTACTTTTTATAATATTGGGAATATCAAACGATTTCATAAAATCTTCATAATTTTCATCTTTTTCAGATTTCATTTCTTTTTCATATGAGGAATCTCATAGTATTTCTTTCATGAACATTTCATAATCACTGGTATTTTCTTTTTGTATTTTTTCTAATTTATCAGATTTATTCCCTGTGATTTCTTCCATAAAATCTTCATAGTCTTCATTTGAATCTTCTTCTTTTTGATTTGATTTTGTATAATTTTCAAATAATCAATTTTTCATATCAACTTGTATCATTCAAGATGCAGAGTATCAATTTTCTTTTTGAAAAGCGACAATTGCCATAAATGTTTCTGTGGTAAAAATACCTGTTTCAGATATTTTCATCGTTCATTTTTGGTTTAATACTTTTTGTAAATCTACGATTTTGTATGGTTCAATTACTCTTTTATTTACGTCGGCATATTCATGTGTGATTAATTCTCTCAAAGATTCTTGTGTCTGAATCATGTATACTAAGCGATCTAATTCGCCTTTTGTGACATTGTTCATTTCCATAATCTCAGAGATTTCGAGATTTCCATCTCCTGGATTAATCGAATCATTTTTATAATTTTCCATAAAAAAAGGTTAGAAATATTTTTCATTCTAACCTATTTTATCATAATTTTTTTATTCGGGCAAAATTATTTACGATAGAAATTTTATCGTTCAATCTCATTATAATGAGTCTGATAATTCAAAATTAATTTGTAATAATTCTTCATCTACAGATTTTAGTTTTACTTTCAGTGCATCACCAATAGTAAATTTCTTTCCTGTAACTCTATTAGTTAATACAAAAAGTTCTGCATCATAATCATAATCTGCACGTCCAAATTTATCATTTAATTCTACAAACCCTTCGACCGTATTTGGTAATTCTACAAAAACTCCGTGTCCAATAGTTCCAGAAACTGTCGCATCAAATTCTTCTCAAATTTTTGATTTCATGTATTTTACTGCCATCAAATCTCTAATTTTATATTCTAACTTTTCAGCTTTCACTTCAGCGTCAGATGATTTTTTTGCAACTTTTTCTAATAAAGTTTTATAGTATTTCGTTCTTGTTTGGTCTAATTTTCCATGAATTTTTTCTTTGATAATTCTGTGTATTTGTAAATCAGGATAACGACGAATTGGTGAAGTAAAATGACTATAATAATCAAGTGCCAGCCCAAAATGCCCTTCTGCATCTGGTGAATAAATTGCTTTAGATAAGCAACGAAGAACCATTTTTGAAAGAAGTTTTTCTTTTGGATTGTTTTTTATCTCATCCAAAATAATTTGTACATCTTTTGGTTTTAATTCTCTCCCAACCGGTACTTTATAAGAAAATACTGCCAGTGATTTAAATAATTTTTCTACATCTTCTTCACTTGGTTTCGCATGAGTTCTATATAAAAATGGAACTTTACAATACTCTTTCGAAACTGCTTCATTTGCCAAAATCATACATTCTTCAATAATTTTATTTGAATGATATCTTGGATATTTTTTAAATTCAATTGGATTACCTGCTTCATCAACTTCAACTTTTGTTTCTGGGAAATCAAAACTTAAAACTCAAAGCTCTTTTTTGTATTTTGCTAATATATTTCTTAATTTTTCAGAATTTCCAAGCATTTCTACTAATTCTTGAGAAACTTTTCCTTTAAACAATAATTTGTCTCCAATTGATAATTTTTCCAGTTCAATTTCTGGATTTTTAACATTGAGAATTTGATCAACTTCTTTATAAGTCATTCTAAAATCAGAAGAAATGATTGATTCATATACTTTTGTTTTTTTGATATGTCCTGCTGAATTTACAACAATTTCAGCCGTCATTGTTAATTTTTCTTCATGTGGATTCAAACTACATAATCCGTTAGAAAGTGCTTCTGGAAGCATTGGAATTACTTGATTTACTAAGTAAATTGAAGTCGCTCTGCGCAGTGCTTCTTTATCGATTGCGTGTCCTTCTTTTACATAGTGTGTTACATCAGCAATATGAACATATAATTTCATATCACCTTTTGGTAATACTTCAATTGAAATTGCATCATCTAAATCTTTTGAATCTGCCCCATCAATCGTAATCGTGAATAATTTTCTTAAATCTTTTCTTTTAAAAATATGATTTTTAGTAATTCTTTTTGGAATTTTTTCTAATTCTTCATGAATAGGTTTTCCAAATCACATTCTTGCTCAATTTTCTACAGCAATTGCTAAAATATCTACTCCTTGATCTCCTGGGTTTCAAAGAATTCTAGTAATTTTTCATTCTGGTGATTTTCAATCCCAAGCTTTTACTTCAACAGCAACCATTTCTCATTCTTTTGCATCTCTCGACCATTTTCCAGGTACAAAGATATCTTTTTTAAATGATTTATCGTTTGGAACTACAAATCCATATTTTCCACTTTCTTTATATATTCATACAATTGGGTCTTTTCTATGAGAAACAATTTTTAAAATTTCAGCTTCTTCTTTTCCTTTAAAAACTTTCACCGAAGCAATAACTGTATCTCCTGCCATTGCATTATTTGAATTTCTTCAAAAAACATAATATCCTTTTTCTTTTCCTTCAACATCAACGAATCCGAAATCTCATTTTCCTTGTGCATATACTCCAGTTACCGCATCATCAGGTATAAAAATTTCTTTTTTCGGTCTTTCAAAACGTGTATTATCTCTTTTTCCAGAGAATCTATCATTTCTTGATTTTCCTCCTCTGTTTTTAGAACTGTTATATGATTTTTTAAATCCTCATTTTCTTTCTGATTTTTTAAAGTTTTCTGAGTTTCTTGTCATTCTTTTTTAAATTATTTTTTATAGTCTATTTTATAGAATTACTTTTCCTTTTGGTAAAGGATATATAAAATAGAAATTATTATTTTTATTGTACTGTGAAGATTTTTTTTTGCAAAAGATAAAAATCAAAATAAAAATTGCTATTTCTTGAAAATTTGATATATTTTTCTCACGCAATTCATGTGCCTGGATGGTGGAATTGGTAGACACAGGGGACTCAAAATCCCCCGACTTCGGTCATGAGGGTTCGATTCCCTTTCCAGGTACCATAAAAAAACAAAAAAACTCATATATTTCTATATGAGTTTTTTATTGTTTGAATTTAAAATAAAATTTCTTATTTTCTTTTCAATGTTCATACAAAATAATTTCACATCAATTAATTGTGAAATTACTTAATCAAATTCAATACATGTATCAATAATTTAATTTATCATCAGTAAATCATTCTAATTTAATTTTATCTTCATCATTAAGTTCTTTTTTCTTAATTTCAAATATACAAAAATTTTTATTATTTCATCTTTCATGAATAATAATATCTGGTCTAACTCCTTTAGATTTTACAATAATTCTATTTTCTCAATCAACTTTTCATATTACTATATTTCATCATTCTTCGATTAAAGCTAAAACTAGATCATTATGTCTTTTGATTATTCTTCAATACACACAAATAATTTCTGTTTTATTGTCTAGAACTGTATATACTCAATCTTCAAAATGTGACATTATCGTTTTAAATTCCTTAGGATTTTTTCACTGTTTATTATATTCAACATCTATATGTAATCATATGTTATTATTATTTTCAAAATAGTGAGCAATTTTATGAGAAATTGATTGTTCATGGATTCAATTTTCTATTAAAAATAAATCCTGATTAAAAAATGTTTCTAATGATATACATAAAATATTGAATAGATTTTTATCAATACTTTTTTCTAATTCTTTAAATTTTAACGTCATACTTAAGTTCAATATCAAATACATCTTATAAAAAAATAACTAAAAATTATTTTTAGTTATGATTAATATAA
>CAJXJP010000018.1 GCA_913055215.1 uncultured Candidatus Altimarinota bacterium
AATAGTCAAAAATAAAACCCAAAACCAGAGGCGCATGCGCCTCTGGTTTTTTTTGCATTTTTTTGATTTTTCGATACTATGAGAAAAACTATTTTTATATTAAAAAAACTGAAGAAATGATTGAACCAAAAGCTATTTCTGGTTTTGTAGAAAACCTACCAGAACAACAATTAATCGAAGAAAAATTTAAAGAAATTATCCGTAAAAATTATGCTCTTTGTGGTTTTACTCCTCTGGATACTCCAATTATCGAAAGAGTTGAAGCTCTTACTGCAAAAGGCGCTGATGATAACGAAATTTATGGAATTCATAGATTAAAAGGCGAAAGAGAAGATAATACTGAACTTGGTCTTCGTTTTGACTTAACTGTTCCATTAGCTCGTTATGTAGCTAAAAATGAAGGGATTTTAGCTTTTCCTTTCAAAAGACAGCACGTTGCCAGAGTATATAGATGAGAAAGACCTCAAAAAGGGAGATATAGAGAATTTTACCAAGCTGATGTAGATATTATCGGGAATGGAAAACTTCCTCTTTTTGCTGATGTTGAAATTTTAACAACTATTTATAATTCACTCAAAGAGTTAAATTTTGGCGGTTTTGTTATAAATATGAATAATAAAAAATTATTACAAGGTTTTTTAGAATCATGTAATATTTCAAAAATTGCCGAAACAATCGCTGTTATTGATAAAAAAGATAAAGTAAAAACTATTGCTCCAATGTTGGAAGAATTAGAATTATCTTCTGAACAAATTCAAAAAATTCTTGAATATATCAAAATTTCTGAAGAAAAAAATAATTCTGAAATTCTTGAAATTTTTGCAGAAAATAAAAATGAACTCTTACAAGAAGGTTTAACAGAACTTTCATATGTTTTTCAAAATTTAGTAAAACTTGGAGTCTCTGAAGATTCTCTAAAAATTAATCCTGCTATTTCAAGAGGATTGAACTATTATACGGGAACGGTTTTTGAAACATTTATCGCTGGAGCTGAATCTATGGGATCTATTAGTTCAGGTGGAAGATACGAAAATCTTTGTGGAAACTTCACTAAAAATCCATACCCAGGAGTTGGGGGAAGTATCGGTCTTTCAAGACTCATTGCTGTTTTACAACAACTAGAAAATGAAGCGATTCTTCCATGAGCCAAAACTACATCAGAAATTTTGGTGTTAAATATGGATGAAGAATTATTAGCAGATTGTTTGGAAATTGTTAAAACGCTTAGAACGGCTGGAATCCCAACAGAAATCTACTTAGATAGTTCTGCAAAAATGAAAAAACAAATGAAATATGCTGATAATAAAAATATTAAAAAAGTTCTTATTTTTGGTGGAAATGAAAAAGAAAATGGTACAGTTATGCTCAAAAACTTAGAAGGTGGGGCACAAAAAGAAATTTCTTTAGAAAACCTTGTTTCAGAAATTAATTCATAAAAAATATTTTTCTATGAAAAATACAAATATCCGTGCAGAATCACTCGCAGGAATTATGATTTGAGTATTTATTTTATCAATTGTGTTGCTAGGAATAGGGAATATGATTTCATTTTCATATAACTCTATCCAAGCATATGAGGAAAATAGTACGCTTGAACTTTTAAAATCAAATACTGACAGCGTTATTCGTAAAATAGATACTTCGAATATAAATGCTGGCGAAAGATTTTTTCTACACAAAGACAATACGAATAAAAATTTTGTCGTTGGAACTGGTGCTATTTCTGAACCATATACCTATATCGACAGCACAGGGAATCATATTGCTGATCCAATTAATTATGTCGGAGATGTCTATTCTCGTATATTATACATCGAAAGATATGATAAAAATCTCAACACAAACAATCAAGTAATTCGTGTAAGTATTAAAAAGTTGATTAAAAAATAAAAATTTTCTATGAAATATAATTCACATTATGGTTTTACTCTCACTGAGCTGGTTATTGCAATAGTAATCAGCTCTTTGGTGTTAATATTTACTTTTCATTTTGTCAGCAAAACAATTGTAGAAATTAGTAACGCCAGACAAAGTGCCACAATTATGACAGAATTTTCTGATATTTCTCAAAAAATTGATAATTATAGAAATATTTATAGCTCATGAAGTATCTTACTTGATGGTGCAAATTGAGTAAAGAGTGATGTATTATTACTAAAAACTGAAGAAGCTGATGAGGGGGTATTATTTGCATTAGTTGACCCAGAAACTATGAAAATAAATCAAGATTCTGAAAATTATTCTGATTTGCATTATGGCTTTCGTATAATGACTCTTGCAAATATTAATAGTGTTTTAGCTGATCCAAATGCTGCATTACTACTAGATTTTCAATCAGATAAAATCATGAGAAATCTTTCTGCAAAAGACCTACAAATTCAAACCTTCAATCAATGAGATATTTTAGATATAAATATTTCTCTCATTAAAAACTACAAGGAAAATCTGTTAAATAGTAAATATTCAGACCTTTGAAAAAATAATTTTGTGAATTTTAATCTCAATTATTAATATGAAAAATTGAAAAAATCTTAGTGCAACTGTCTTAGTATATACGCTAGTTCTTGTGAACTTAGCGCTTATTATGGGAGTTGTAATTATGAATAATAACTCTGTTCTTGATAATAATGAAAAAGCATATTATTTGAACAAAGAAATTTCTCATAATATTATAGAAAAATCTCAACTTTCTATCAAGCACGCTAAAAATCTTAATTCAAATGGATCTGGATTTATCGATGAAATTCAATGTCCAAACCTTACATTAAGCGGATCTTCTATCAGAGAAACCTTTCCGACTTTTGCAAAACCTGACACTGTAAATAAAAATCTTTTTTGTGAAGGAACCGGTTCAAATTATGGTAAATTTATTCTCACATATGATAATAATATTTCTCCAAAACAATTCACACAAGTAGAAAGTGTTAATTTTTGACAAATTCAAAATTTTCCTGTTTTCTCTTCAAGCAATCCAGAACAAAAAACTTTCTGAAGTTTCTTTGCAGCTGATTTCCCAAGAGCCAGTTTTTTAAATACAGATTTTCAAAATTCTGACGGAATAGATGATAACTTCGATTCTGATAATTATAAACCAAACTCAACGGGAGCAATTGCATACCCAAATAGCCAATTTGACGATGATACAAATACTCAAAAGTTATTATTTGGTTATGTTTGAGAATCTGTTTGATATAAAAATATTTTTTGGAATAATTCAAAAATTCTTAAATATCTCTCTGGTTCCGTTCATGATGGCAGCCAGATCGGGCAAGATTTAGCGATTTTACATCTAAAAACAGATTTAAACAATAAACTCAAAGTTGTACAATTCGATAAAAGTCTTTTTGATGCAAATTGAGAATTAAAACCTATATCAACAGAAAATATAACACTTTCTAATGTTCCAGAATTACATGAAGGGTACATCCAAACCAACGGATCTCTCTCATCAACAAAAACTTGAAATGAAATGGTATTTAACTTTGAGTTAAGCGATTATGCGCTGTTTATAAATAATACTTCAACTGGCTCTCTTCGCTATGATTTAAGAGCAGAAAATGCAACTTGAGATAGCTTATCTCTCAATCCAATTAATTTTGATTGAGCAAAAAGTATAGAAGTTTTGTGATATGATGTTTTAGAAAAAGAATGACGTTATAGTTCAAAAATGTTTGAAGTATCTAGTAAAAAATAAAAAACTTTACAAAGAGCAAAAAGACCTTAAAATAGCCGCACTATTTTGGGCAAAATTTATTTATTAACGTTATTCACACGTGGACCCCTTACTCATATTTTGATTCCTAGTTTTATTTTTACTTTCTGCTTTCTTTTCAGGAACAGAATTAGCACTTATGTGACTGGCTTCTCATAAGATTGACGCACTTGTCAAAGAATGAAAAATTTGATCAAAATCTCTCAAAAAAATCAAAGTAAATAATGATAGATTACTTATAACTATCCTTATTTGAAACAATCTCGTAAATACATACACAGCAGCTCTGGCTACAACTATCGCTATGAATCTCGCACAAGGAATGTGAGTAGAACAAAGTGTCGCTATCTGAGTTTCAACATGAGTAGTAACTTTTTTACTTCTTATGTTTGGTGAAATCATTCCAAAATCATTTGCTACAAAAAATGCTGCGCCTATAGCATGTAGTGTTGCTCCAATTTATAAAGTTTTAATGGTTATTCTTTACCCAGTTATTGTATTAATTGAAGGAATAATAAAAATATTCTCAAAAAAAGAATTTGCAGAAGAAATTACAGAAGAAGAAATTTGAAGTTTTATTGATCTTTGAAAAGATTCATGAACATTGGAAGATTCTGAACATGAAAAAATTAAAAATATTTTAGAATTTGGCGATATCCTAGTAGAGGAAATAATGACTCCGAGAGTTCAAATCGAAGCAATTTCTGATGAAAAAACTGTTGCAGAAGCGATTGATTTTTACAAATCTCATACTCATAGTCGTATTCCTGTATATTCTGAAACTATTGATAAAATTGATGTATTTGTTACTATTCGTGACTTACTCAATGCTGATGAAAACAAAAAATTAAAAGACATTGAACTTCCTAAAGTTGTAAAAATTCCTCTCAATCAACATATTGATACACTTTTTGAAGATTTTCAAAAAACTCATAAACATATGGCAATTGCTATTGATGAATATGGTGGGGTTGCTGGACTTATAACTTTGGAAGATATTATTGAGGAAATTTTCTGAGAAATAAGAGACGAAACAGATAAAGAAATTGATGAAATGAAACAAATAGCAAATAATACCTATATAATCGAATCGACTGTATTGATTGAGGATATTATTGAAAAATTTGAACTCGACCTAAGTGATTTTGAAGAAAATCTTACAGAATTTTCATCAGAAACAACAAGTTATATGCTTACTCATATTCTAGAAAGATTCCCGGAAAATGGGGAAATAATCAGATTTCAATATGAAAAAATGCTCGATGATAGTTCAGGATTTTTAGAATTTAAAATTCTTAGAATTGTCGACGCAAAAATCGGTAAAATCGAAGTAAAAAATACTCCTCTTATTGAAAGTGATAAGAACTAAAAAAATCCCCTTTGGGGATTTTTTTAGTTCTTTATTTTTTTAATATCAAATCGCTCTGCTATTTAAAGGGAATAAGTTTTTTATCTTCCTAAAATCTCTGACTTTATTTTCTTTCTAATATCATCATTATGGAATTTTAACAAATCGTCATGAATGATAACTCCGAATGGTCTTCCTATTTTTTCATACGATCTCAATGTTTTTGGGAGTAGTAATTTTTTACAAAATATTTCGAAAATATCTCATATTTTTGAAACATTTTTATTTTTTTCTCATGATTCTATGATATATTTTTTATTTTCTTCAAAGTTATTTTTATATTCTGCAAAATTTGCCCATGAATTATTTTTTTCTATAAATTTTTCATAACTTTTATTAAAATTCATAAGCGGCTTCATGTAAATCGTCCAGAAATATAAATAAATATCTTCTTCAAAAGCAAAATTTTCGAAATTATCTCAATCTGTTGTTGCGAAAAAACTTAAACAAAAATTATCTTTATGTTTTTTTTCGGTTTTTCTTTTTCATAAAATTTGAAAAATAAAAGTTACCATTAGTCGAGTCGACCATAATCTATTTGGGCTTGTCACTATGAACAAATCAATATCTGAATTTTCTGATGCACAATTCATCGAAATTGAATTTCCGATTCAAATCATTTGAATTCCCGAAAGTTTAGAAATATAGGGAAGATATTTTTCACATGTTTTGTAAAAATTTTTTTCAATTTTTCCAGGTTTTTCCTGAATTTTAAAATATTTCTTAAATTTTGAATGAATTTCAGGTCAAAATGAATTTTGCATAGAAAAGATTTGCCATTAGGGAAGAATAAAATATATTTTCACTATACTTATATATCTATTATTTTCAATTTTTATGAGATACCTCTGTACAAGCTGTAATTTTATTTTCGATGAAGGAATTGGTGACCAAGATTCTGGTATTGAAGCATGAACTTCTTTTGACGATTTAGGAGATTATTTTAAATGTCCTGTATGCGAAGATTCTGCTGATGCATTTCATGAAATTAAAGAAGAAGTCAATTATATCGATAATCATCATACACGTGACCCGATGGAAGTTGACCATTTTATCGAAGCTGAACGCATTTGAGATAAATTAAAAGTTACCATTTGAAATGGTATACATCCAATGTGAGAATCACACTCTATCTCTTCAATTTCTCTTTTTGATGAATATAGCGATTTAGTCGAAGAAATATTCCTTCCAATGGACGAGGAAGCTATTGCTGAATTTGATTTTGATGATTTAGGAGAGTATGAAATTAGGTGTAGATGTACTCTGCATTGAGTATGGGGAAAAAAGTTTCAAGAATAGTTTTCTTTTTTAAAAAAAGTATGATATAATTTAAAAAAGAATTCGACTCAAACAAAAATAAAAAAACTTATAAAATCGCTCCACAATGAAAAAGACCGTCTTAGAAATACTCGTTGACAAAAAAAACTTAAAAGGCCCAGGCATTTTTGAGCATATTTTGATTGTTTTACATAAAGTATTTGACGATTTTCCAAAAAATTCAAAATTTAAAAAAAATAAAACCGAACAACCAAGTTTCTCGTTAGAAATTACAAAAATTTGAAATAGAATTCGCTTTTTTATTATTGCTCCAGATAAATATAAAAATTTCTTAAAAAATCAGATGTATGCCCATTACAATGATGTAGAAATTATGGAAATCTGAGACTACTTAGAAGCAATTCCTAATGATAAAATCTATATTGGGAAAGTATGATTGGCTAAACATTTTCTTTATCCAGTAAAAAACTTCAACGAACTTCAAGAACAATGATCAAAAGATCCTGTTGATCCATACTCATCAATCACTTCGGCACTTTGAAGAACAGGGAAGTATACTCTCAACACATTTCAAATAAATTTTTCACCCGCTCAAGACAATGAATGGAAGAAAAATGCAAAAGCTGTTTATAAAATAGTAAGTTCTGATTCAGCAGATTTTATTAAAAAAATTAAACTTTCTCCATATTTATGGATTCTTAAAGTATTATTTTTCCCAATTTTACTGTTAGGAAAATTGATTGCTCTCATATTCAAGAGATCTGATGAAGAAGACTCTTCAGAAGAATCGAGTGAAGATAAAACTGAATTTCCTGAAGCATTTTTAAACAAAATATCTAAACCAGGATACAAAACCACTATGAATATCATTCATGCTGGTGAAGATGCTGTCGAAGCAAAATCTGCGATCAGAGAAATCGCTTCAACATTACATATTTTTTCAAATTTTGGGCAAAATAGTTTCAAACTTCTATGAATTAAAAGAAATCCTGAATTCATTGAATGTGTAAAAGCAAGATGTTTATCAGATAGTCATATTCTTACAAGTAGTGAACTCTCATGATTAGTTCATCTTCCAACAAGTTATGTAAAAACTCCTCAAATAAACTGGGTTTCTGCAAGAGCCTTTGAGCCACCTTCAAATTTACCAATTGTTGATCCAGATTTAACAGATGATGTTGTTCCTGAAACAAATTTAACTCCACTTTGAAAAACTAATTTCCGTGGAACAAATATGAGTTTTGGTATGTGACCAAGTGATAGAAGGAGACATGTTTATGTTATTGGGAAAACCGGGATGGGGAAATCTACATTGCTAGAAAACATGATTCTTGATGATATTATGAAAGATAGATGAGTAGCAGTTATTGATCCTCATGGAGATTTAGCTGAAGCCGTTATCTGACATATTCCAAAACATAGAACGAATCAAACTATTATTTTTGATCCAAGTGATACTGAATGGCCAATTGCCTTCAATATGCTAGAAAACGTTAAACCAGAACATAGACCATTAGTTGCCTCATGACTCGTAGGTATTTTCAAAAAAATATTTGGAGATTCCTGGGGGCCAAGATTAGAACATATTTTAAGAAATACTATTCTTGCACTTCTTGAATATCCAAACACAACATTAATGTCAATTCCGTTGATGTTAACCAGTGATGTGTATAGAGGAAAAGTTGTAAACAAAATCACCGATCCTGTTGTAAAAAAATTCTGGACTGGGGAATTTGAAAAAATGGCACCAAATCAAAAAGTTGAAGCTTCTGGTCCGATTTTGAACAAAGTATGACAATTTTTATCAAGTACCATTCTGAGAAATGTTCTTGGTCAACCAAAAAATAGCTTCTCTGTTCGTTGGGCAATGGATAATAAAAAAATTATTATCGTAAATCTTTCAAAAGGGAAAATCTGAGAAGATGCTTCTGCACTTCTTGGGGCGATGATGGTTACAAAATTCCAAATGGATGCCATGAGTCGTGCTGATATTCCTGAAGACAAAAGGGAGGATTTCTATCTATATGTAGATGAATTTCAAAACTTTGCTACGGATTCATTTGCGACAATTCTTTCAGAAGCGAGAAAATATAAACTCAATCTCGTTATGGCAAACCAATATATTGACCAAATGCAAGAATCTGTAAGATGAGCGGTATTTGGGAATGTCTGAAGTCTGGTTTCATTTCAAGTTTGATATCACGATGCTAATATTTTAAAAGAAGTATTTGGTTGAGACATTACAGAAGAAGATTTAACAAATCTGAGTAAATATAACATTTATCTAAAACAATTAATTGATGGGATGCCATCTCCAATATTCTCTGCAGGAACTTTTGCTCCTTATGTAAAAAATGATGAAATTTTTGCAAGCAGGTATAGAAAAATTCTTTCAGTGAGTCGTGAAAAATATTCAAAAGCACGTTCTTCTGTAGAAAGTAAGATTAATAAAACTATGCAAGATGTTGAAAAACAAGAAATCGCATGGGAAAAGAAAAAAGAAGATTTTAAAAAGAAAAAAGAAGAAGAAAAAAAGAAAAAACATTTAGAAATGATGGCACAAAGAGAAGAAAATAAAAAATAGGGATGAAAATCCCTATTTTTTGCTTTTTCTTCTTGCAAAATCGCAAAAAGTTTTTAATATTTTGCAATATTTTTTTATCAATTAATAATTAATATGGAAGACGCCAGTTTTTTGACCGCGACGCTCTCATTGCTTTGCCTATTAGCGGTATCATGTTTTGCTTATGTAATAAGTAAAAGGATTAATTTCCCATACACTGTTTTACTTGTAATTATTGGACTTTTATTTGTTCCTTTATCAAAAATTGGTTTTTTAAGTTTTATAGATGACTTTAAATTGACTCCTGAAGTACTTTTCTTTGTATTTCTTCCGGTCTTACTTTTTGAAGCTTCCTATAATATTAATTACAGACATTTACTCAAAAGTTGGAAAACTATTTCCAGTTTAGCTATTTTTGGGTTGTTATTGTCTACTGGTATTATTTCTACTGGGCTTTACTTAATTCTTCCTCTCGTTTGACTAGAAATTCCATTCATAATATGTTTTATGTTTGGTACATTAATTTCAGCCACAGATCCTGTCGCAGTATTATCAATTTTCAAATCAATGTGAGCACCAAGAAGACTTGCATTACTCTTTGAAGGAGAAAGTCTTTTTAATGACTGAACGGCTGTTGCATTATTCTTGGTTCTCTTATGAGTTATTTTAGAAGGGTGAATCATAACGGGCTCAACTTATTCTTTCTGAATTTGGAGTTTCTTATCAATGTTATTTTGATGAATTGCTTTTTGAGCTATCACTTGAGTGTTATTTTCAAAAGTTATTGGTTGTATAAAAAATAATGAAGAAGTAGAAATCGTTTTAACTATGTTATTAGCGCATTTAACTTTCATATTAGCAGAATTAATCACTCATTTAGTTCCATTTTTACCAATCTCAGGTGTTATTGCTACGGTTATTGCCAGTATTGTTATTGGGAATTATGGTCGTTATAAAATCACTCCGAGAGTTGAAGCACATATGCAAAAATTTTGGGAATTCTTTGCTTTTGTTTCAAACTCAATTGTATTTATTTTACTCGGGTTAATTCTCGCTCAAATAGATACAGAAGTTCTCAAACTTATGCCAATTTTATTAATTACAATTCCTATTGTAATGGTAGCGAGAGCTGTAAGTGTTTATATCCCGATTGGATTAATTAACAGATATAAAGTAGAAGAAAAAGTTCCAAAATCATGGCAACATCTTCTTTCATGGGGAAGTTTAAGATGAGCTCTTGCTCTCATGATGGTACTTATGATTCCTGGCGTTGGTGATCCTGATTATGCAAAATTATTAGCATTTCAAGAGTCAGTAGGCTGGGCGTATAGTTATAATATTAAAGAATTTTTACTTATTCTAACTATTACAAATATTCTTTTTACTCTTTTTGTAAAAGCTCCGACTATTTCGGTTATTATGAAAAGAATGGGGGTAGATAAATTACATAAATTAGAAAAATTTGAACACGAAGAATGAAAAATTCTCGCAAATTTCAAAATTTTAGAAAAATTAAATTGTTCATATAAAAAAGCATATTTAACACAATATGAATATGATGAATTAAAAGAAAAATATACTGCAAAATTAAATAAAGCGGTAAAATCAATGAAGAAAATTCTCTCTGGGAAAAAAGAAGATGCTGAAACCCTCATTCGTAGAGCCATTTCACTTCATGCTCTTGGAATCGAAAAACAATATTTAAAAGATTTATTTTTCTATAATGAAATTGATGAAAGAAATTTCAAATATATTCTAAGAAAAATAGAAAAACAAATAGAAAGGGTAGAGTGTGAAGTTCCACAATTAAGAAAAATTTCTTGCTCAAAAGGTGATTATGATTTCTTTTCAAATCTCTCACTTAAAGCATATAAGAAAAAATCTACTGATATGGATGCCTATATTAGAAATAGAGCTCGTTTAATTATCACAAGAAAAGTTATTAAAGAACTGAGAGAATTAAGTGAAATTAATTTCGGTTTTGAAACTGATATCTTTGAAGAAGTAATTACTCTTTATAGCGCATTTAACAAAACAGCTGACGAAAAAAGATTAAAAATTTTAACAAGAAATAAAACAAGTATCATGGCTCTTGAGTCAAAACTTGTAAATAAATCATTGTTAAAATTAGAAGAAAAAGTTCTAAAAGACATGTATAATAAAGAAATTATTACTCCTAAATTATTTATTAAATTTATGGAAGAAGTAGAATCTGAAATGTATAGTGATGTAAAAAGATTATAATTATAATCAAAAAAAGAAGATTGTTTGTTGACAATCTTCTTTTTTTTGTTATATTATCCCAGCTACGGAAATTCAGCAAAATATGCCATTTAAAAATATTTGAATTATTTCCAACTAACGGTGCAGTATAGCAAAAACAAATCAGTATAATGGCTACATTTTGTTTTTGTCCTTTAGAAATAAGGGGCGCCGACCAATTTTCTAAAAAAGCAAACACTTTCGCTTTTTTAAAACTTTAAGACGAAGTACCACTCCCTGTGGCTGATATTATTATTCTCACTTTTCCCCGAGAAGACTCCTATCACGTGCTGATCTCAATCAGCTACTTCGTCGCCTTACTGATTATATCTTCCAAAGTGTGAAGAATGACAGTTCCTTTTGCCGGCTATATGCCGGCTTTTTTTCTTTACAAATTTTATTTTAAAATTACACTCATAACAATATTATTCAAATTAAATATATGCGCGTAAATAATTTATCTTTAGCTTTTCATAATAAAGTCATTCTCCGTGATATCAATATTGATATAAAAGAAGGGGAGTTTGCTTTTCTAATCTGATACTCTGGAAGTGGAAAAACTTCACTTATTCGTTCACTTATCGGTGATTTCAAACCAAAGCAAGGTGAAATTATTTTAGACAATGGAATGGATTTATACAGAAATCTTAACGAAGAAACTCTTTTAAATTTCAGAAGAGAAGTTTGAGTTATTTTTCAAGATTATAAACTATTAGAATCAAAAAAAGTATATGAAAATGTAGCATTTGCGATGGAAGTCTGTGGATATACAGATGAAATCATCAGAAAAAAAGTTCCTGAAGCTTTAGAACAAGTATGACTTTTAATAAAAAAAGATAAGTTTGTTTATGAACTATCAGGATGAGAAAAACAAAGAGTAGCAATTGCAAGAGCGCTCGTTCATGATCCAAAAATAATTATTTGAGATGAACCAACAGGGAATCTAGACCCTGCAACTGCCATGGAAGTTATGAATATTTTTCAAGATCTTAATATCGATGGAAAAACAATAATTCTTGCTACACATGACAGAACTATTGTGGATAAAATGCAAAAAAGAGTTATTGCCTTTAAAGACAAATGAATTCTTTTTGATAAAGAAAACTCAAAATATGATATATAAAAAAAATCTCCCAATTGGGAGATTTTTTTTAATATTTTCTATGCATTAAACTTTTTAATGTTGCAAAGTTAGAACGAGCCGCTCTATAATTTTTTAAAACATATTCATCTGCTTCAACATAATCTGGAAATTGTTCTTTCATTCAAATGTGAAAAAATACTTTATTTGTATGATATACAAAGTTTTTTTGTGCAGTAATAAGTCCTTGTAATTGATAGTATTCAATATTTCATTCTCTATATTCTGCCATAATTCCTCTTTTTAAGTCTGAATTTAATTTTTTGTACTTATTGTACATTTTTGTAACTTCAGGATTTTCAAAAGTCATAGCATCGATATGTGCCAATTCTAAGTCATATTCATCCGGACCTACATTTAGGTCAAGAAGTTTTTCAATTTCACCCTCATTTTTCATATCAAACGCAAAAACATTATTTGATATTGAAAAAAATGAAACTGCTAATATAATAGAAGCCAAAATAAGTTTTTTCATAAGAACTTTATAAAAAAGTAAGATTAGTTAATTAATAATTGAAAATTAAAATATGTCAAATTTTTATGATACTTTATGAGTAAATAAAAACTCATCTGCTGATGAAATTAAAAAAGCATATAGAAAAAAAGCTATGGAATATCATCCAGATAGAAATAAATGAAATGCCGAAGCTGAAAAGAAATTTAAAGAAGTAAATGAAGCTTATTCTACACTTTCAGATTCACAAAAAAAACAACAATACGATATGTTTGGATCAACAGGCTGAGCTGGTGGAAACCCATTTGGGTGAGCTGGATGAGCTGGTTGATTTTGAGGTTTTGAAGATATGTTCTCTCAATTTGGAGGAGCTGGTGGAAATAGGGGTGGTTCAGAATTTGATTTCTGAGATTTATTTTGAGGATGATTCAATGGGCAATCTTCTCAATCAAAAAGAAGACCTCAAGAACATCAAGAACCTATTTCTCTTGATTTTGAAAAAACCTATGAAGTGCCAATTTTCGACCTTATTTTAGGCTGTAAAATAGAGGTAAAAGGTGTTTATGGAAATACTGCTAAATTAAAAATTCCTGCAAATACAAAACCAGGAGCAAAGTTTAGAGTCAAAGGATTTGGGAAAAAAGAACCTGGAAAAGAAGGGAACTTAATAGTAAATATTGATGCTCGTATGCCAAAACATATCTCAGATGTTGACATGCAAATGCTCGAAAGAATTCGTGAAAATATTGGGTATTAAAAATTAACTCTCTTTCTATGTTAAAACAATCACTCAACTATATTTTATATATTGTACTTTTTCTTATTTTAGTATTACCTGGAATCTGGCTATGATGTGGCATCACAAAAATAACTTGTGGGATTTTTTCAGATTTTATTTTTTGTGACTCAGAAATTTATAATTGAAATAATAATTACATGTTTTATTTTAGCATAGTTTGAACATTATTATTATGGATTATAGCTTGATATATTATATCTAAACAAAAAAAGAATTAGAAAATACTTTCTAATTCTTTTTTTATTTCTTCTGAAATTCCCGTTAATTTTAAGATTTGTGAAATTTTATTTTTATGTACAAATCATAATATTTTTTTTGTTATCTCATTTCCATATTCCTGAGGAAGATTTCAAAATATTGATGATAATTTTAATCGAGCTAATAATAATTTTTCTGCTGAAATATTTGTATAGTTATGAACTTCTTCAAAAATTTCTAAAACTTGATACACCGGCACTCAGTCTGGTGCTTGTTTTCAAGCATAAGCTAAAAGTTTTAAATAACTCTCCATTTCATGATATGTTTTTTTTGATAACGAAAACTCAGATAGGATTTTAATATGTCTCATTTTATGAACTTTTCTATCTTCTTTTGTCTCGATTTCAAAGTGTATTAAATAGCCAATATCTAAGGATTTTTCTCTACTTGTTAGTTTTTTTTGGCACATTATTTTTCAATAATCTTCCGTAAAAATTGTATAAAGAAAATCTTTTTCTTGTACTTTATGTATTTTGAGAATAATTCATTTTGTTTTAAATAGGAGCACAAAAGAAAAAGTTATAGAATAAAAGATTGAAATTCAGAAATTATAGTTATAATGTAGTTAAATTTATAATTATTTCAAAAAAATATGTCAGAAAACATTACACTTACATCACAAGAAATTGATGAAATGATTTTGAGCTTGCTTAAAAAACATTCTGATGACATCGAAATTGATACTGAAAACTTTTTGGATCTTTTAAAACATTCTCTTTCTCTCAATACATTAGAAAAAAAGAGAGTGGTTGATGCTGCAGAAACTTTATCACAATTCCAATTTGATGAATTAACTAAAGTATTCCTTGAAGAAAGGGATAAATTTAGAGACCTTGCTGCAGAACATCCTGAGGATATAAAAAAACTCCTTTCGAAACAACACGCAGAATGGGAAACTCTTGGGCAATTATATCACAACGAACTTCAAGCTTCTCAACAAGAAGAAGATGATCAAAGTAAAATTGAAGATATCAAGGCAAACCTTGGATTATAATTTTATTCCCCTGATTCCTTGAAAGTAGGAAAGGGGCTTTTTTTTATTTACAAACAAACAAATATAATGATTTACCATTTTTGTGCATACCTAGAAAAACAGAAAAGAATTGATATGTACCTTTCTGCTCTTTTTGAAGACTTCTCACGTTCATATATTCAAAAGCTTATTGATAGAGGACAAGTGACTCTGAATGGTGAAACTTTTAATAAAAATATCAAAGTAAAAAATCACGATGAGATTAAAATTGAAATCGAACTTGAAAAATCAGAAGTATCCGCAGAAAAGATGGATCTAGAAGTTATTTACGAAGATGCTGAAATAATTATTCTCAACAAAGATGCAAACACAAATGTACATCCTGTTCCTGGAGAAGGAGGGAATTCATGAACATTAGTAAACGGTTTATTAGAACATTGTAAAGATAACTTACCAAATATTGGTGGTATTGAAAGACCATGAATTGTTCACCGTTTAGATAAAGATACAACTGGTGCTATTATGATAGCAAAAACAGATAAAATGATGAATTATTTATCTGATACAATCAAAGATAGAAATATTGGAAAATATTATATCGCTATCGTAAATGGAAAAGTGAAAAATAGAAATTTCACAATTGAAAGTTATATTGGGAGAGATAAAAATGATAGAACAAGAATGACAACTCTGAATCCATCAAATCCTAAACTTGCTGTAACTCATGGGGAAGTGTTAGAACATATTGATAATCTCTATAGTGTTGTTAAAATTAAGCTAGAAACAGGAAGAACTCACCAAATTAGAGTACACCTTGCCTCTATTGGTTTTCCTATTTTAGGAGATAGAGTTTATGGAAATAAACGTGTAAATACAACCATAAAAACTGAATATCAAATAAAAAGACAAGCACTTCATGCCTATGAACTTGAATTTGAATTATATGGAAAAACTCAAAAATTTACCGCTCCATTAAAAGCGGATATGAAGAAAATGATTGGTCATATAGTAAACGAAGAAAAAAAAGAACAAGATTAATCTTGTTCTTTTTTTATCTTTGATAGATAGCAACCCATTTTTGTGAACCTGGAGTATATCAAACCCCTGATTTATGGTGCCAAGGTCATGTTCAATAATTAACATAATTATCCCTTAAGCAATTTACCCAAGTATTTCATTGAGACGCATTTGTTAAAACACAATAATTAGTCATTCCAGGTGTTACTCAATATTTACCAAGAAACAATCCATGATTTGGTCATGATCATTTAAAACTTGGATAAAAATTATATTGTGAAGATATTTCTTCATAATCATTATTATCTGGAGAATCTTTATATCTATTATTTTGTTTTATATGTAAATAATCTCATGAACTATCTTTTATATAAAACTCATATTTATTTCATGATTTGAAATTTGCGAAGCTATTCAAAATTGAAAAATTATTTTGCCCCAGAATGGATTCGTCTACCATTTCAAAAATATCATTATTTTCAACATCGTAAGTAAACAATTCAGTATCAGAATAAAAAACTCTCGTCCAACCTCATCAATTTGTACTCATATCGCAATAAACTGGAATATTATTTCATTCTATCTCAATTTGATAATAGTCATCTGTAAGCCCAACTCCTGAATCTAAAATCTGCTTACAATTTCACATAACAATCATATTATTTTTTGTAGAAAGCTCTTTTTTTCAGAAAAATGCTTTTTCTCAAGTTTTAATATTTTTCACATCTCAAGTGATAAAATCATTTTCTTCATTAAACAAAACAATTACATCATCTCATTTAAAATATGGATATTTATTTTTATTTTCTGCAAATGTAGTAGAAATAATACTAGTTTGAGGTGATTCTAGAAAAGCTACAAGTGAATGTTCTGATAATTTTTTATTTGTAGAATACTTATAATTATTTCCTTCGGAATTAATCATATCTTTCCCAAAATTTAAAATACTTTTCACATTTTTTCCAACTTCTCATTGAAATGAAATTATATTTCCAGCTCCCGATTCTAGGTTTATACTATTATCTGGACGAGGTACAAATCCTGATTCAATTTTAAAAAGTTCAATCTTCTTGTGCACACTTGCAATATCTGTCATCATTTTACTATCTCTCGCATGAGATGCATATCAATTAAATGATACAAATGCTATCGTTCACAATACTGCCAAAATAGTAATAACCACAATTAACTCAACTAATGTAAATGCCTTTGAATTCATAAGGTGTAGATAATTTATATATTTTTTATATAGTACTGTTTTCAAGTCCCTCGTCAAAAAATAGAACTTTTTCAAATTGACAACTTTATGAAAATATCTTTCATGACCTTAACAAAGTATTAACTGATTCATACAAAATTTTTCTCTGTATTGACTAAGATAAATAAATATAAATAATGCACTAGTTTGCAAACTTAGTATTTAAAAAGGAGACTTTTATGAAAAATCAATTATTTACAAAAAAGGGTGAGGTATTTCTTGTTGTTTTCATCATACTAATCAGTGGTGGAATATATTTATATCCGAATCAAAATAATTCTGAAAATATAAAAGGCAATAAAGAATTTTCTCAAAAAGAAGTAATTTCTGAACCAAAAGAATATCGTGTGGTAGCGGAAGAAATTTTATATCCTGAAGAATATGATTTTGGAGATGAAATTTCTAGTATTACTGCCGCAGTAGGAACACCAATTAAATTCAATGCTTTACAAATCACTAAAGTAAATATTAATGATACTATTGAATTAGAATTTGATGGAAAACGTTTTAATGCCCAAGTTTTTAATATAAAAGAAAAAAAATATAGTGCCGATAAAACTGGCGACTTAGGCGAAGTAACAACCTTCCGCTTTGATTCATACATAGATCCTTCAATGAAGAAAATATGGAAGAATCAAATAGATGGACGTATTTCTTATAATAAATATGGCGTAGTTGATGGAGAAATTCGCATACAAGACAAAGGAGGTGATTATGTCATTTACATAAATAATGATGTTGCATATTACGTACTTGAAGATGAATGGCGTAAAGAATTTTATCGCCAAGGTAATACAATTGATTAATTAATCCAACATATATACAGGTAATTTTATGTTTCGTACAACATTATGTGCAGTTGCATTCTCAGCTGCCTCTTTTTCAACTTATGCAGTAGAAACTTTAGATGTGCTGGTAGTATATGACAAAAATACTATTAACAGTGTTGCAACTTTGAACACTGATTATGAACGTGAAGATTATGCTGATGAAATTATTAGCAACCTAAACAAAACTTTTAATAATTCAGGCCTCGGCTCTCATATTCAATTTCGTTTGAAAAAACAAGGGGTTTGGCCAGTTTCTCAATTATCAAATGGTAAGCGTGAGAGTATAATTCAAATGGGAAATGATATGAATCTTATATCAATGATATGATTAATAGTGGTAACCCAAAGGGCACTGCTTATATATTGCAAAATGCCTATAAGGCGGATACTGTCATTGTGGTAACGAAAGAAGGAAATATTTCTGGAAAAATAGGCTGGGCTGTTTCAATTCCCAATAAAAAACATATTGACTCTAATCTAAATACTCATGATAAACTTGTCGGTTTTGGTGGTTACGGGTTATTTTTTATCAGTGCTGAAAAGATTGCATTTGAAAATAATCAACTCGTAGCACATGAGTTTGGTCACACAGCTGGACTATATCACGGACCAACTGACAGTACCTATAATACATATAAGAAACAGATGTTAGTATTAGGGGCTTCTGGATATAAACATATAGCCTCTCCTAGTTCTAACTTTAGTACAGCAATGATCCCCGGAAGCGAAAAGGCACATGTTCAAGAAAATTTATTTTCTAACAAAGATGACTATGGCTGCGGACATTGGAATCTACATTATTGTGGAACTAGTGAATTCAACGCTGTTGATACATTAAAGAAATTTGCTTCCGCATATAACAAACGAGGAGATTGGTACTCAAATAATTAATTTTTCATAAAAAAACAAAAATCTCACGACGTAGTCGTGAGATTTTTTTATATAACATTTACCATATTAAAGAATGGAAGCATAATCGCCATAATAATAGTTCAAACAATCAACCCAACTCCCACAATAACAATTGGCTCAATTGCTGTTTGCATATTTTTTACTACAGAATCTACTTCTTTATTATATTTTCATGAAATCTTTCCGAGTAAATCTGGCATTTTTCAAGTTTGTTCTCATATTTTGATAACTGATGCTAATTCCACAGGGAAGTATGCATTTTCTTTTCATCTTTGAATATCTTCAATTCACATCATCGTACTTAACGCTACTCAACGAGAAACCCCTTCAATTATTTTTTGAATTTCTTTTTCGTAATATTTATTTTCTAAAGCATTTGATGCAATTCACAAAGCCTCATGAATAATTATTCAATTACTAAGTAATGTACCTAAACTCGATGTAAAAAGTGATAATATTTTTTTTCTGATTAATCCTCAAAAAAGTGGTATTTTTAGAACTCCTGCATCAAAATAAATTTTTGTCTTTGGATGGTTTTTAAAAATCACCATGGCAATAATTGTTAAAATTATTCCTACAATTATTGAAATAATTTCCTCTTGCATAAAGTTTGATATCTGAATAACCGCTTCTGTTAAATCTGGAAGATTTACTTTTGCATCTTTATACATTTTTTGAATTTTTGGTATAACATACACCATAAATACACAAATCATAGCAAACGATAGCGTAACAATAACGATTGGGTATATAAGTGCTCACAAAATTTTTCACTTTAATTCTTTTTCTTTTTCTTCTTTTTCCTTAATAGTTTCAATTGCATCTCATAGTTTTCCCGTTACTTCTCACATTTCAATAATAGAAATATCAAATGTTCCAAATATTTTTGGATATTGAGCAAAACATTCTTTTAAAGAACGACCTTTATTCAACATTTCAACTAGATTATTCAAGAATTCTTGTTTCTTTTTTTCTCTCGTTTGGAGAATAATAATTTTTAAAGCATTCGTAATTGGTATTCCTGAGTTTAACAGGTTTGATAATTGCTCCAAAAGATTAATTTTATCTTTTAAGCTCATTGATGTCATTGATTGAAATGAATTTGAAAATTTTCCTTTAAATTTTTCTAAATATTTTTGCATCAATATACAGTAAGGGTTAATATATAGTATTATAGCATTTTTCTTGAATTATTTCAAAAAAAGTTATAATATTTTATAAGAAAATTTATCTTTTTAAAACATTCCTCACTATGATGAAATTATTTGGAATAAGTAATGAAGAACCTCTCGAAGAACTAGATGAAATTATTGAAGAAGAGGAAGAATATATTGAAGAAGAAGAAGAAAAAGATATTGGTCAACTTTCTCTAGATATTCTTGAAACAGAACATGAAGTTATCCTTTTAGCTCCAATTGCTGGAGTTGATTTAACTCAAATTGATATTTCATATTCTCAAGGTGTTCTTGTTATCAAAGGATATCGTCAAAAACCTGATATTTTCACTGGAAATGTTGAATTAAGAAACTCTGAATGTTTTTGGGGTGATTTTGTAAGAAATGTTCTTCTTCCAGATAATCTTGATTTTGATAATATTCAAGCAAGTATGGAAAATAATTTATTAATTATTACTATTCAAAAACTACAATTTGACTCACAATCAATTAAAATTAATAGAACTTTATAATATAATAGACGCGCGTGATTTTTAGAAAAAAAGATAAATTATGAAAAGGAGCAAAAAAAATAGATAAACTCGTTACAGGGATTATTATTGGGTGAGCGGTTGCTTCAATGGTTGGTTTATCTAAAACGAACAAAGGGAAGAAAATTCAAGAAAACATAAGTTCTGAATGAACAAAAATTGCAAAAAAAAGTTATTCACTTTTTGGGCAATGAATTGTAAAAGTATTATCAGTTTTTAATAAAAAATAATGAAATTTTTTAAAATAATTCTTACATTTTCAGCTATACTATTTTCCATTGTCTGAGTGCATGCAGAAGAAGAAAAAGAAGAAGCTACTTGTAATTATACATCTAAGATCAATGAATGTATGGCTGCACAAGGGAGCCCAAGATCAATTTCTGATTTCACTTGTATAAATGGAAGCAAAGAAGAAGTTACATATCAAGTTATTCTTGATGATACTTTTTCTAGTATTGATACGGAAGTTGAAAAATACATTTCAGATTTAGAAGCAAATAAATCTCAATATTTTTGAGCCAATAAAGAAGCTGATTATGTGGAATGAATTGAAGATATCACACGTATTTTTGATATTGATGGAAAATATGGGGAAAAATATTCTCAAGCCTGTGGAATTACTCTTATTAAAGAAGTTCAACAATGTTCTGACAATAAATCTGTTTCAAATGCGGGGATTCCAAATTATTTAAAAGAAGGTTCTGCTTGTAAAAGCTTAGCCCAAACAAAACTAGCAATATATAAAAAAGTTTCATTTAATATACTGGCTCTCAATAAATTACAAATCAGAAAAGATGAGCATAAACTCTATGTTCAACAAGAAAGAGGGAAATACGATAAGTTGATTGATAATATTATGGTTAATATTGGATATCTCGAAAGAATGTGGGCAAAATGGCCTTCAAAAACAAAAAATGCACATTAAAAAAAGAAATCTATTTAGATTTCTTTTTTTTATCTTTTTTATCAGATTTTTTTGTTTTTTTACCACAATATGGGCAAGCCTTCATATGTTTATCAATTTTTTTACCACATTTTTTACATGAAATTTTTCTCGATCTTTTCCAAATGAAAAATAAAAACAGAAGAGATAAAATCATTCCCGCAGGAATTATCATTAAATAATTAAGTGCAATATATTTTTCAGTATATTCAATATCAAATTCTTTTGCAGAGTTATACGCGATATCTTGCCCCTCAGCATCTTTGTAAACAAATTCAATATCTGCTGTTATTTTTTTTACACTATTTTTTTCTCTTTCTCTTTCCCAGAACATTAGAAGAGATTTTTCTTGAATATTTTGTTGAGTAAAATATTCCGCTGGACTCCAGTATTTTATAATTATTTCTCATTTTTCATTATAAGCCTGATATGGAAATCATTTCCATTCAGATTGAAAATTTCTTTCTGATTGAGGAAGAACATTTCATCAAATATCATTAATTGGAAGATAATCAACAATTTTTTCTCCAACAATAATTCCTTGAATATCTTTAATTATTTCTTTCCCAACTCATTCAAATTCTTGCCCATCTTCATCTTTGAGAATAATTCTTCCTGATGGTTTTATATGAGTATTTCCTTTGTTTTCAAATGGAATATCAATCTGTATATTAAAATCATTCTTTTGAGTTTCTTTTCATGTTTTTCAATCTGTTTGATCTGTATTTTCTATACTATTTCAATTCTGTACAATATCTGATATTTCTCAATTTTCTTCTATAGTTTCTGTATTTTCTCAAACTTCTATACTTTCTGGTAAATTTTCTTTATCTGTAAATGGATTATCAATACATAATCCATCATAATAACTATAACTCATGTCTCAAAGCGGACAATTGTCTTTTCTATTTGCCCATCATGAAGATCACGAAGATCCTGACGACTTAATTATCACATCTTTCACTTCTCATTCTTTAATGACTTCACCTTCCACATTTACAAGAATTAATACTCAATAATCTACATTAATTGAGACTTGATTTCCCGATTTTTCTTCTTGTGTTTGGTAGTGAAAAAACACTGCTCAATAATGTCCTCCTGGAGTAGCGTTTGAAGGAATATCAATCGTAAAAATAACTTCCTTTTCTTGTTTTGGTCATAAAACAAATGATTCTGTCCCAATATTTACCCATGATGAAAGCTGTTGGTCCGGGTGTACCAACTCACTTTTTCTTACAAATTTTGGTTTTCAGGTATTTCCATCTGTTACAAAATCAGATTTTCAAGTAGTAATACTTAAAGACTTATCAGTTCTATTAATAAGTTTTGCTGTTTTAGTAATTGTTGTTCATTTTTCAACTTCTAATTCATACTTAATAGGAGATACTCCTAAGCTTAAATTTGCAGAAGCTGCCCCCGTGAAAAAATAGAAAAATATGAATAAAATACTGAAAAATATTTTAAATTTACGCATAATCTACATATAAATAATAACTTTTATAATTCTACCATATTAATAAAAAAAAGTAAAAAAAGCTATAGACGAATCTATAACTTTTTTAAACAATATCGAGATTTAGAAGTTACCAGTTACTGTAAAAGTAATGGTATCTTGGTATTCTCCTGATGGAGTTTGATCATTAATTTTTGCACTTACATCAAATCTTACATCATCAGTAGCAACTGATTTTGATTCTGGTTTTGTTGTTTGATAAACAACATGTTCAGCAACGCTATCACTTACTTGTGTATCTAAGGCTCCGATATGAGTATAATTAGTAATACTTGAATCATGTGTTGCATTTTTTGTTGAAAGAAATTTATAATCTTCCGCAACACCATCAACTACAGCATTATTAATTTGAATAGAATTATCATTTTTATGAGTTAATCCTCCTGATCCTGATCTTGCAGTAACAGTTACTCCATTTACAGCATTCGTTCAAACTTCAATATCTAAACCTTGAGTTGTAAAAGTATCAGTATCTAAAGTTCCAAGAGCAATAGTATCTGTTGATATAACCATATTTAAAATTGGGTCAACTTTTGCAGTTACAATTACACCATTCACAGAACCAGATGCTGATCCAGCAGTAAATGTATCGTCCCACATAATAGTAGTATCTAACCCTGGCGTTCCCGTAACTGTACCCGTACCGATTTGAGTTGCTGCAAAAGAGGAATTAACCCCTGTTGCAATCGCTGCAATCGCAATGCACGCAAACGCTTTTTTCATTTTTATTTTTGTATTTGCCATATATATAAGTTATATGAATAAAATAATCTAATACGTATTACTATATTAACACATATTTTTATTTATTGTCAAATAATGTCGTATTTTTTAATTTTTATAAGAATAATTCTCATTTAATTAATAATCTAGATTGATACCAAAGCGCATTTCTCAATTATAATTTCCAGCAGCTTGCTCTGGAGAAATGATGGCTCACAAACGTATGAAGTAGCTATAAGTATTTTTTTCTCAATTTATATTAATATTTTTCGATTGCGTTCATATAGTCTCAATTCATGAAATCTTTTGTAAACTCCCATTAAATGGTGATTTTTCATGTCAAAATCATTCAGTTCCATTATATCACGGAAGAATTTCCGTTTTATATACTGGTATGAGATTTTCTTGCATCAAAATATCAAATTTTGCTCAAAGCGTTTTCACTTGAATCTCTACCGGATTAGAAAAATTAATATTTTGCGTATTGAGTGTTCATAAATCAATATTTCATGTATTTATATTTAATTCTACTTCATCTATATAAAATATTTTTTCATATGTTGAAGCTGTTCCGTGAATGTTACCAATAGTAAATTGCAATCTATATTTTCAAAATGTTGAAAAATTTCATTGCAAATTTGCAGATTCTAACCCAATTGAATTTTCTATCAAATCTGTAGGAGAAATATCTGGCCCCCATAATCATGAAAGGGGATTATATTTTTGTAATACTATATTTTTAGATGTCGTTTCTATCCCTGAATCATCAGTATAATTGATCACCAGCGGAAAATTTTTCGAAGGAATCAGCATATTGTCTCACAAAGTTCCTGTTCAAAACACAGGGGCAGAGCTACTTATTTGAAATGGAGAAATTAATAAATACTCACTTTGATTTATTCAATTATTGACTCTTACATAACAATTACTATAAAATCCATCTGGAAGATAATTAAGTGTAATCGTATTATTTCAAATATTTGCATAATTATCATTACTTCCACATGATCCAAAAAATTCAATATTTCAATTAATTGGAGATGAAAAACTATAGCTTGGGAAATGATTACTATTCGGTGTTGGTATAGCAACAACTTCAGCTAAAGTATAGCTAGTCGCAATTACTTCAAAAGATGTAATATTTAAATTGTGGGAAAATCATAAATCATCCGTAAGAATAATAATACAATCATTGTAAATACCATTTGATAACGGCGTTCAACTTGCATCACTCGAAAGATTAATAGTATTTTCACCTACCGTTGCGACTGTAGCAATAGATGAACATGACCCGCCATAACTTAAACTTCCTGATTTATTCGTAATAAATGTATAAGCCGGAGTAGAGTCACTCGTAGGACTTGGGATAGGAAATTTTTCTGAAAATGTTACCACATCCCATCTTTGAGAAAAATATTCTTGAACCCCATTTACATCTGCTTGGTCTAAAGCATAATTCCAAGAAATCATTTCTCAAATATTTCATCCAAAATAATGCCCCTCCGTTGTACTGACTCCGACATTGTCAGAAGCCCTTACCGTGTCATTACGCACCGCTCATAATCAAATTCTCCCTGAATGTTTAATTTGTTTATCAACATGTATTTGTTGACTTGATAAATTCCCATTTAAATATATTGAAAGGGTATTTTTTGTATCATCTAATGTTTTACTATCTTGTACAATTATTGAAAAATACACAGTGTTAGGTTGTGCCGGTCATAGATTTACTGATTTATATTTATGCCCAGTATCCCATTCATTTTTATTCCAAACTCAGGCATATATATTGCCATTATGAACAACAAAACTATATCATCTAACTGTTCATCATTGTTCATAAATCGTTTGAAAAGTATTTATATCATTTCCTGTTTTAAACACTGTTGCAAATGATTTTTCAGTATAAGATGGTGCCGTATTGAGGACAGATTTATTGTCGATTAAAAATACATCATTGCTTCCATCAAACTCTATTGAACCTTTTCCATTAATTGTATTTGTTTTATACCTTGGTTTTTTGTTGTTAGTATTTTGATAGGCGTTAAATCCATTTTGAGCATCTGTCCAAGTTGTAACTCTTGCGTTATTATTTGGATTATTTGTTAGGTTTCCATCACCATTAATATCTTGTGCATCTAAGTGAAATAACAAATTATTTAACTCGTTTGGCTCTAAACTTCAAACATAAAAATCTCTGATTTTCGTCGAAATATCACCATTTGTTTTTGCGATAGAAAATTCTAATCTATATTTTCATTTTGTTATTCCTAATAACGGATATTTCGCTTCAAACTGATTCATTGTTTTTCCTGAAAAATAGATATAGGTCGAGGCAATATCTGTTCACCAAGAAGTCCCATTCCACTTATAAAGCTGTAAATTATCTGAAGCTAAATTTATTGCTGCTCAATTTTGAAAATCATTATATGTAATATAAATTTCAGAATTTCATTCTGGTACGACTCAAATTTTTGCAGGACTTTGTATTGAAATACTAGTTTTTTTAATAATCCATTTTGTATCAAAATATCCGAATAATCATTGAACCTCAGAGTTACTTAAATCATTATTCCAACTTGCTAATTCTCAAATTTTTCATTTAAAATGATGTATTTCATCTCATGTTTGCTGAATACTATCGGAAAGTCTCAGTGTATCATTTTTTGTTGCACCAATACCAATACTTCCTCCATTTGCAAACATATAACAATCAAAAGAACCCGAAACAACGCAGGCTCCATGGGTTTTTTGCGATCAAACTGATAATATGCTTTTTTTCAATTCTCCATTTAAATATACTTTAAAATGGTTATTCGTTTGAGAATTTTGATACAAAATAACATTATAAACTGTATTTTGCTCAATATTTCACAAATCAGCAATTTTAAATTGATCCCCAACGGACCAGTCTACACTATTCCAAACCCCTGCATATAATTTTCAATTTTCAATTTGAATAGCGTATCATTTTTCCTTTCCTCCTTGTTCGTATAAAGTTTGTAATGAGGAAATATCATCTGATGTTTCGAAAACAATTGCAAATGATTTTTGATCATAATTTTCAGCTGATGCCAAATCAATCGAATCATCAACAGCATAAATATCATCTATCCCATCAAAAAATAAAGCCGGTTTATTATTTAGTCCCTGAGATTGAAATGTCGCTTGTTTTTGGACATTATTTTGAATAGTAGTATGCAAATTTGCTGTATCAAAAAGCTGCTGAATTTTAGAATTATCAGCGGGTTGAGTTGCATCATTATTATCTCCATCCAGATTATTTAAATCAAAATGAAACACCCCTCAAGAAATATTGCTCGGGCTAAATCACAATGCTGTATTTATTCAAAATTGAAACAAAAATAGTCCCAACAAGAGGTATGTAAATAGTTTTTTTAACATAAATTTCTTCTTTAAATTAATTTTTCATTACATTATAACATATTTAATTAGAAAAATGGAAATTTTAGATCTAGTTTTTTTCTTTTTTTATCTTTATAATTTCAAGAATAGATCGGAAGAGCGTCGTG
>CAJXJP010000019.1 GCA_913055215.1 uncultured Candidatus Altimarinota bacterium
GAATTAGAAAGAAATTTTTTACTTTTCAGTGAAAATAAAAATGATCTTGATAAGAACAAAAATTAAAATGTATATGAAATAAAAAAATATTTTTCAAAGCATAAAAACACTGCCGAATTTTGATGGCTGACATGATATATGGAAGTTATTAATAAATTTCAATATTCATTTAATTTTTATAATAGAGTATATTTATTTATAAAAATGATAATTTATATGCTATTCAGTTTATATTTAAAAATATTGTGAAAGAATAAAGGATTTTATTCTTGATGGATATCTGCTTATTTAGAATGAGTGAAACTACTAAAAAGCCCTTTTCTTTAAATATCAAATAACAAAAAAACCGAAGAATAATTTCTTCGGTTTTTTTGTTATTTTAAACTACAAACTCATCCAGGACAAGCTGGTCTTACAGCAGGTTGTTTAATAATTCATTTTTTCAGTAAAAAACTGTAAATATTACAGCCAACACAGACTCAAACACTTGATTCTAACCACATAAATATTAAACAGATAGAACAGAGTGCAAGAGGGAGAATTCATCTTATTTCAAAGACAATTGCAAGAATTATAACTGAACCACTCATAATCAGTCCAAGTGTCCATGCAAAACGTTTTTGAATAGCTCAGACGTATTCAGGTTTTTGATTTTTTACGAGTAATTTTCCAAAAAATGAAAGGGGAGAATATTTTGGTCAGAAAAATACTTTTATGAAAAAATCACTAAAAAAACTAATAACAACAAATGTTAATAATGTGTAATCTTTTGTATACCAAGTTGTGAGCATTGTAAAAAATCAAATAGCAAACATAATTCCAGCTGTTGCTCTGACTGATCTTTCATTTAAAACTCCATATGGAGCAGGTTTTCCTTCGATTTGTAACCCTGGAATTATTTCTCAAATTTCTTTTTTAAACATATTTTTTTTATTTATGTGATAATTGGAATAATTTTACTATTTCAGCTTTTTTTTCTTCAGGTGAATCATGAGTTTCACAGTTTTCTAAAAATGCTTCAATAAGTTTATTATTTGATGATTTTATGAGTCATATAGCCGCCATATTTTGAACAATTATTTCTCAACAATATTCATCGTTTTCAATCATTGATTCAATTTTTTTAAGAGAAGTAATAGCTTTTCTAACGGATATTAATGATTTTTTTTTGCTTTCATTCATATTATATTTCTAATATCTAAATTACCCTCTGGGTGGGTATAATATATTCTTGAATAAAAAAAAGTCAAATTAAAAAAACTCACGCCAACGGCGTGAGTTTTTTTAATATTCAATTACTTTGAAATGTATATTTTTTGGAAGACTTGAAATATTTTCCATAAAGAATGGTCTTGTTTCAATTTTTACATCTGAAATTTTAGGATTATTCAAGAGAATATTATGAGCAATATCTTTCTTGAGACCAGCAATTGTAAATTTCAATTTTTCAACATAATTATTCGTTGAACTTAAGAAATTGTGTAAATAAATTGCTTCTACTTGAGCCGTAGCTTTTATAGAATATGGAGCGGTATTTCCTTTGATAACATAGGCTATACGAAGAGATTTTTCATCAATTTCATGAATACTTTCAATTTCACTTAATAAAGCTCATTTTATTACAGAACTCAAATGATTGAGAACTTCTTTTGTATTATAGGTAAAACTTGTAATTTTAATTGATCATTTAAATTCAAAATTTTCCATTTCATCCCCAATTTTCAAATCCTCAATTCCGTGAATTTTCATATCACTATATTGAGTACTTGGTGGATATTCTTCTTTTTGTGTTGGTAATAATAAAATTTCGTAATTTACATTATTATTTTTATTATCGAGTTTAATTTGTTCTTTTAATTTATTTAAAGCTTCATTTTTTAATTTTGCTTCAAAAATCTTTTTAGCATTTTCAATATCTTGTTCTGATAAAACTTTTGTAAAATTATCATCACCGCCACTAAAGTCAGCTATACTTTTTGCATAAATTTTATCTTTATCTTCTGTTAAACCTGGAAGGTTCATCAGAGTATCTTTTTCAATATTTCATCTACTTCCAATAATTTTTCCATTTATTCCATGTGTTGCCGCTTGTACCCAAGCTACTTTTTTTCCAGGAATATTTGCTCATCCATCACTACTTGCTGGTGGAAGATCAATTGATTTATCAAGTGTGAAAATCAGTCAATCAATGGTAGAAATTCTTGTATTCGGACGAAGTCTTACTTTTTCTGGAAAGAGATTATAAAGAGTAACTTGCCCACGAGATCTTTTTGCATTTGATTCATCTATTCAAGATGTTCCAAATGTTTGAGAAACATAAATTAATTTATCAATTCTTTTCAGAAGAATTTCATTATTTGCAGGAATAGCTGAATCACTTTTTAATTCTCTAAAAACAAGATTTTTTCAAACGGTTTTTACTGTCATTTCCGGCTTGATATAAACATATGTTTTATTAACCGCAAAATAGAAAACAAATATTAAAAGCGCAATAGATATAAATAATGTAATAAGAAAAAATATAATTTTTCCATTATTTTGTTGAATTTTTCTCTTAATTTCTCTTTGTAAATTATCTTCTTTTTGAAATAAGAAAAAATTCTTAAATTCACGAAAATAATTTTTTAATAAATAACGAAGATATTCACTATAAGTATAGTTATAATCGATGAGATCTTCATTACTCGTAAGGGAGTATTTTATTCAGAGTTTTTTCCCAATATTTTTAGCTGTTTTATCGCTCGTAATAATGACTAAATCTTTTTTCTTTGTGTTATTTTTCAATATTCTCAAAGATGTTTGATTATGAAGAATAGGATGTCAAAAAGGGAATTCCAGAATAACCTTATCCTCTTTTTCATGGTTCATTTTTATGATGATATCTATAATAGAATCCTCTTTGTTGATTTTTATCACAATAGACCAATAAATAAATAATTTTTTTAAGTGTACAAAAATAAAAAAAATAATCAAAGTTTTTCTTTACAAACCAATCACATTTCGTACTATTAAAAACAATAGAAAAACTGGATAAATAAGAGGAAAATATTTAGATTTTCCGGGTAAAAATAATAAATATTTTAGAAAAAAATATGGAACATATTCAAAAAGTTATAGATCTTATAGATTCTGCGATAAAAGAAGATGCAGAAAATACAATAATGTCAGGAAATATTATTGCTGATAATTATGACTCAGAAGTAGATAAATATAGAGTAACTATTCAAACTTCAAATGCCTGGTTAGCTGAATATCAAGCGCAACTTATAGAACAAACTTGAATTTCAAATCTAAAAATAAAATTTACAGGAAATGCTGGATATTTTATAGAAATTTCAAAAATGAATCTTTCAAAAGTTCCAGATGAATTTACTCACAAGCAAACATTGGTAAATGCATCACGTTTTGTGACTCCAGAATTAAAAGAATTTGAATGAAAATTACTCGAAGCTCAAAACAATCTAGCGAGCCGTGAATATGAAATTTTTACAGCTGTTCGTGAAAAAATCTTAGATAGTTTTGAAGATATAAAAGTTTTAAGCGAACAAACTGCCCATGTTGATTTTTCTCAATCATTGGCTTTTGTTGCGTATAATAACAATTATGTTCAACCAAATATGGTTTCAAAATGAGCATTAGAAATAAAATCAGGAAGACATCCTGTTGTTGAACAAACGGAAAAAGAGTTCATTTCAAATGATCTTCAAATGGATAATAAAAATTATGTTCATATTATTACAGGACCAAACATGGGGGGGAAATCGACATTTCTTCGTCAAAATGCACTTATTGTTTTAATGGCACATTTAGGATCTTTTGTTCCAGCAAAATCAGCAACTATTCCATTAACAGATAGAGTTTTTTCTCGTGTTTGAGCGAGTGATAATCTCTTTTTAGGGCAATCAACATTTATGGTGGAAATGCAAGAAGTAGCAAATATTTTGAATAATTCAACTGATAAATCTTTTGTAATTATAGATGAAGTTGGGAGAGGAACTTCGACCTATGATGGGATGAGTCTTGCTTGGGCAATTCTCAAAGAAAATCATGATAATATAAAAGCACGTACACTATTTGCAACGCATTATCATGAATTAATCGATGAATCTAAAAAATTAAAATGAGTTCAAAATTTCTCAGTAGCTGTATGAGAAAATGAAGAAAATCTTGTATTCTTAAGAAAAATAATCCCAGGAGGAATTAAAAAATCTTTCTGACTCGAAGTCGCAAGAATCGCCTGAGTTGGAAGTTCGGTTATTTCAGAAGCAAGAGCAATGCTCAGAGAATTAGAAAAATCTCACTTACAAACTGCACAAATGAGTTTAGGAAATTTTTCTCCGGAACCAGAAGTGCAAGTTGTAGAAAAAATAGTTAAAAAAGAATCACAAGTTGAAAAATTATTAGAAAATATAGACGTAAATAGCTTAACTCCGCTCGAGGCTCTGAATAAGTTGAGTGAGTTGAAGGGGAGTGTGAAGTAAAAGTATAAAAAAACTTTTAATAATCCATCACCCTTCGGGAGCTGCCTTTATATAAAGAAAGCCATGTAAATAGAGTAAAAATAAAATTTATATTCCTTCCTTTTGCAAAGGAAGGTGGCCGAAGGTCGGATGGATTTTAACTATGGACTTAAATGCATAAAATGGATTAAAACTAGTTACCACAAAAAATTATGAGAACTCCGGAAATAATTACAATTGCAGCCCGAGATTTACGAAAAAACATGACAAAAGCGGAAAAAAAAATTATGGAATGAATTACGTTATGATAATTTATGAATACGATTTTATCGCCAAAAACCAATCCATGTTTTTACAGAGGATTCATGACTAGAAAGATTTATTATTGCAGATTTTTATTGTAGTGATAAAAATATAGTTATTGAGTTAGATTGAGGGATTCATTTGAAAAAAGAAGTTTTAGAGCTGGATAAGGAAAAGGAAAAATTACTAGAAAATAAATGAATCACCGTAATGAGATTTAAAAATGAGGAAATCTTTGAAAATATAGGACAAGTTTTAGAGAAAATAAAAAATTATTTATAATTAATCAAAAAAATGGACATTCAGAATATCATTTTGTTTAATATTATCAGTGCAATAGGAGTAGGTCTCTTGATTTTAAGCCATGCTTTTATTAGTGTATCAAATGTGAAAAGAGGGTTTTTAATTGCGGCTATGGGGAGTTTTTTTGTTTCCGTAGCATCTTTTTTATTAAAAAGTTACCCAGTTTTAGTTTTAAATATTATTTGGTGTGGGATTTCTATTTACGGATATTTTCACCATGACAAAAAAGAAACTCATAAACATGTTTCAAAATACAATTATGGAATTGCAGTATTATTCTTGGTAAGTTCATTAGTTTCAGTTTGGTTCTATCTGGATTCAAAAAATTATGATTTTTTGGCATATAATTGTACATTTATATATCTGTTATCTTATTTTTTATTTTCAAAAAAATATATAACAAAAACTTGATACTTATTTTGGTGTGTTGCTGGTTACTTCTTTGTTGTACCACACTTACTTCTGAAGTTTCAATATTCAGTTTTATTAAATGAAAGTGTGTGAGCAATTATTTGAATGATAGGAATTGCTAAAATAATTATGAAAAAAGATGATAATGTATAAAGTGATTTTATAAGAAAAATCTTTTTAGATAAATATAAAGATATTGAATTAATATAAAAAAATGGAAAATAATAAAAAAACAATAATTCTTCATGATACATTTTTGTATAAATGAGGAGGGGAAAGATTAATATTGATGATGGGGAAAACGTTAGGTGCGGATATTGCAACAGGTTTCTTTTCTAAAGGAAGTTTTGATTTAAGAAAAGAAGGATTTACTGGAAAAATGATTGAAGTTTCAAGCGAAATATTTGCAAAAGGATTTCGTCATCTAAAATTAAAATGGGCATTTCTGACAAAAACAAAATTTTTAAAAGAATATGATACAGTTATTTTTTCAGGCGATTGTATTAGTGCAGTGAGAAATTGTAATAAAAATACTAAAAAAGTCTTTTATTGTCATACTCCACCGAGATATTTATATGATTTAAAGCATATTTACTTAGGAAAACTTCCATTTTATATGCGCCCTATTTTTCATATAGTTTCATATTTTTTCAAAAAAATGTATGAAAGAGATATTAAACAAATGGATGTAATTCTCACAAATTCAAGAAATACTCAAATAAGAATTAAAAAATTCTTAGGACTAGAATCACAAATATTGTATCCGCCAGTAAATTTATCTGAATTTACAAATAAATGACAAAAAGATTATTATCTTTCTTTTGCACGTTTATCTGATGCAAAAAGAGTAGATAGAATTATTGAAGCGTTTAAACAATTACCAGAAAAAAAATTAGTAGTTATTTATTGAGAAAATGATCCTCAAAGAGAAAAAATATTTGATTTAGCTCAAAATTGTAAAAATATTGAATTTAAAACCCTTCCAGGAAATGTTGGTTTTACTGATTATGTTGGAAATGCAATTGCTACAATTTATATTCCTATTGATGAAGATTTTGGAATGAGTCCAGTCGAATCTATGTCAGCAGGGAAGCCAGTAATTGGAGTGAATGAATGAGGGTTAAAAGAAACAATTATTGATGGAAAAACAGGAATTCTTATTTCTGATGAAGCAAAAGTTGAAGATTTAAAAAATGCTATTTTGGAAATGACGCCAGAAAAAGCAGATTCTATGAAAGAAGCATCTGAAAAAAGAGCACAGGATTTTTCTTTAGAAGCTTTTTGAAAACAATTACATGATTTTGTGAAATAAAAAAAGACCCAAAGGGTCTTTTTTTGATTAAGGCGAATAACTTATGCAAGCTCAGCAAGAGCTTCTTCTTCTGTATCAAGAGTTGGGATAATAGTTGTAATACCAACAAGTTCTAGGATATCTTTTACTCCATCTGAACAGTTAGAAATGTACATTTTACCATCAGCATCTTCAATATTTGAGAAAACATCTGCAATGTACCCAATTGATTTCGAATTTAGGTATTTTAACCCAGTAAGGTTAAATAGAACATTTTTATCTTCGAATTCTCCAATTTGGTCGTAGATAGATTTAAATGTTTTATCAGCATTTGTTTCATCTAGTTCTCCGTTGAATTCAAAAATGAAAGTATTTCCTTGTTCTTTTTTACTTACTTCTATGAGTGTTTCCATAAATAATGAGTATTAATTTGTAAATGTATACATCTATTATATAATACTTAAAAAGTTTTCGCAAATTTTAGATATTAATTTTGACTTGAAATGAAGCAAATATATTCTTTAGATAAGATTCCAACTATCAATTTTCCGAAGGATAAGCCATGTACAGTTTTTTTACACGGAGATCTTTGAGCGGGAAAAACAACGCTATCAAAATGGATTCTTCAAAATATTTTTGAAGTTACGGATGAAATTACCTCACCAACCTATACGTATTACAATAAATATGGAAAAAACTTTCATTTTGATTTATATAGAATTTGAGATTATGATGAGTTTTTTGCTATCGGATGAGAGGATGTTTTGGATAACTTGGAAGGAATTGCATTAATCGAATGGCCAGAAAAAATAGCTAAATATTATAAACCAGATATAGAAATTCACCTTACAAAAACAGAAGATGAAAATAAAAGGGAAATAGAAATTATTTATAAATAAAAATAGAAAACGCTAGCGTTTTCTATTTTTTTATTCTTTCAAGAATTACAGAAAATGTTTTTAGAATGATTTTTAAATCAAGTAAAATCGACCAGTTTTCTATATAAAAAATATCTAATTTTGCTTCAGTTTTAAAGTCATTTTCTTCACGACCATTTACTTGAGCCATTCAGGTTACACCAGGTTTTATAGTTAAGACTCTTTTTTCTTCTAAAGAGTATTTTTGAACCTCTCTTGGTTGATGAGGGCGAGGACCAACTAAACTCATATTTCCAAGTACGACATTGAAAAATTGAGGAAGTTCATCGATAGAATATTTTTCTATAAATGTTCAAATTTTAGTTTTTCTTGGATCATTTTTAATTTTATACAGTGGTCAGTGACGAGAACTTTGTTTTTTTATGAGTTCTTGTTCAAACTTTAGAGCATCATCTTTTTCTGTATCAACGCCGTAGGCATCTTTTACACAATATTTCCATCTCATATAACGAAATTTATAGAGTGAAAATTCATTTCCAAGTTCTCATGTCCTTTTATTTTTAAAGAAAATTGGACCAGAAGGATCTTCAAGTTTTATACAAACAGCAACAATAATCATTAATGGAGCAGCGAGAATTACTCAAATTATTCCAGCAAATATATCAAAAATTCTTTTTCCAACTTTTGACCATTTATCCAAAGGAGTATTTTCAAGTTCAATTACAGGAATATTGTGAATTAAGCTCAAAGAAGTATTTGTTTTTGTGATATCAAATGAGTTTGTAATATAACGATAACGAATTCAAAAAATTCTTGAATATTCCCAGATTTGGAATAAATCTTTTTTCTTAAAATCTGAATCAATAAATAATATCTCATCACATTTTTTTTCTTCTAATAATACTTTTAAATCATTTTTTCCTCATAAATAAGGGATTGATGTGATTTTTTCATTTTCATTTTCATTGATGTATCCAATAATTTCATATATACGAGAATGAGAAATGTCTTCTAATATTTTTTCAAAACCTTTATTCGATTTACTATTAATAAGGAGAAGTTTTCTTTTTGGGATTTTTCACTTTTTTAATAAATGGTATTGAATGTTGTTGAGAATAATTCTTTCTAAAATAATTGAAAATGTCCCAATAACACAGGTAAATATAACAATCAATCTAGGAATTTCATTTTCATAAATAATTCCATTTCATAAATAAACACAAACAGAGAAAAATATGAAAAAATAAAATCCATAACGTATAATTTCTAAAAATTCTTTAATTTTAGAGTGAAATATTTTTATTGAATAGAGTGAATGTAGCGCAAATAAAGCAATAAACAAACTTGCTCAAAAAAGTGCAAAGAAAAATAATTCAGCATGAGAAATTGTCTGCACTGGAAGTTCTATTCATGGAATTAAATCGCTTACGAGACGTATTTCACGAGCAATAAAAAAGCAACTGAAGATGATAATAAAATCTAAAGGGACTTTGATTATTCAAAAAATGAGTTCGTGTTTTTTCATAGAAAAAATAATAAGAGAATTTGTAATGTGTTTTCTAAATATTTTTATACAGTTTTTTGGCTAAAAATCAAGTTTTCTCTCGCTTTGAAAAAACTTTACAAATACGGAAAACACAATAAAATATGCAGGATTAATTTTTTATAAAAAGAGACCATGTTTTCATTACTAAAAAACATATTTAAAGACGTTTGAAATTTATATTTACATTTTTTACATTGGGTGTTATCAAAAGCAACTATAGCAATATCTTCATTTGTAATTGCTCTTGTTTCGATTATTCCAAATGTACTGATATTAGCTGGATATCTTTCTTTCTCAAATATAGCGTGGAAAGAGGTGTTAAATGTGTATCTCACAGGACAAAGTTCACTTACTGCTATAAATTCAATTTCTACATCAATAATGGATTTTAGTTTCGGAATATTCCTAATTCTATTTACTGTTTTTGTATTTTTCATAAATCTTGGATACTGAAAAACACTATATTTCAATACTTGTTTATCATACGCAAAAGGAAAATCATTAAATGTTACAAAAAATGAATATTTCAACTGGAAACTTATCTGGAAACATTTTCAATTAAGATCACTTTATTCTCTGTTATTAGTTGTTCCTGCAATTGTTTCAGGACTTATTGTCACAGCCTTAGTTCTGTATTTTTGAGCAAATGAATTATCAGCAGACATAGAGGTTAATGCTTATAATACGGTATCAATAGCTATATGAGGACTGGGAATAATAAGTGTTGTATTGTTTTTACTGATTAGATATCGTTTACTGTTTTCTTTTGTTCTTTTAGCAGAAAAAAAAGACACAAAAGTATCAGCATTTTCATATATAAAAGAATCATTTTGAATTACATGAGGATTGAAAAAATTATGTAAATTTATCGTAGTTATGTTAGTGTTTTTAACACTTTCAATTCCATTTAATATGGTTGGAGAATCATTTAAAATAAATGCTACAAAAATTCAAGACTATGTGGCATATGTAAATTCTGAAAAAGAAGTCCAAGATATATATCTTCAAAACAAACCATACTATATTCAAGAATTAGTATTAAAATTTGATGGAACTTCACAAGAAGAATTACTACAACAATATAAAAATCTTCAACTTATGCAGATTATATATCTAGTATTCTCATTTGTAATTATTTTCGGTGTATTTGAACGTGTGTGGCTTTCATTCTATTTAAGAGAATTAAAAAAATCACAAACATTAGGAGAAAAAGCAAAAGAAGTAATTCTAGACCTAACAGAAAAGAAAAATTAGTTTATAAAAAAAGAAAATGAAAGTTTTAGTATTTTGAGATATTTACGGAAGAATCTGAAGATCTGCTTTGAAAAAGGAGATTTGAGCTTTAAGAGAAAAATACAATCCAGACTTTGTACTCGTTAATATTGATAATATCTCTTCGGGAAGAGGAGCTATAGAAAAACACATTAGAGAAATGGAACAATTAGATGTTTCTTTGATGATGTGAGGAGATCATATTTTAGATAATTTGCCAAAAATTACTGATTATCTTAATTCAGAAGAATCAAAAGTTATTCGTCCAGCAAATTTTTTGGAACAAGATTATTATCCAATTGCGGGAAAATGATTTAAAATTATTGAAAAAAATGGTAAAAGATTATTGGTTATTCATCTTCTTGGTTCAGTGTTTATGAATCATGTATGAGTAGAAAATCCATATATAAAAATTGATAAAATTTTAAAAGAAATTGATGAAGATAGTTATGATGCTATTGTCTTAGATTTTCATAAAGAAGCGAGTTCAGAATGATATGCAATGGCTCACTTTTTAGAAAAAACACCAGCTTTTGTTTTCGGAACTCATACGCATGTACAAACAAATGATGAATTAATTTTTCCATCATGAGTAGGTGTGATTTGAGATGTTGGTATGACAGGACCATTATATTCAGTTATTTGAGCTGATTTTCATAGTGTAAGAAAAAGAATGCTTACAGGTATTCAAAAAGGAAAAATAGAACAAAGTTTAGATAAAAACTATGTAGTAAATGGAATTTTTGTAGAATTCTGAGACGATAAAAAATGTGTAAATTTAGAAAAATTTAGAATTAGAAATTCTTTATAAAATATTTATAGATCATCATTACATTAAAAAACTGTATGAAAAAAAGATTACTTTTAGGAATAATTTTCCTTATTTGTGTATTCACTTCCATAACATTATATTTGATTTTACAATACTTAGATCCGTATGAAAATAAGGCAGTAGCTTTATTTTCAGTGATTTTTACATCATTAGCGAGTCTTTCTACGTTTTGTACTTTGATATTATATTTTATAAAAAAAATATATTATAGATGAAAAGTATATAGTTATCATGTATTAACGAGCTTCCGCCAATCTTTTTGGTTTGCGCTTTTTAATTTGTGAATGTTGTTTTTTTATATATATGGAGCTGGAACGCTTTTAACGGGCTTTTTCCTAGCAGCACTTTTTGTTCTTTTAGAACTATTTATTCAAAATTTAGAAAACTAATACTCGTACCTTTATGTCATTTTCGTATAAAAATATATGATTTGTCCTTTTGTTATTATTTTTATGAATAACAACAACTTTTGCAGCGTTAAGCACAGAAGAAAAATGAAAAATTCTCAGTAATTTTACTGAAAATCAATATGAAATGTTATTTGAATCTAATATTTGAGAACTCGAAGCTGAAGATTTAAAGATTTTTAATGTTTCAAAAAGAGCGAATATTTTTTGAAATATTTGAGAAAAATTAGAATGAGAAAGAAAAAAATATGAATCTCAAAGTGAAATGAGTATGAATCGTATTATGTCCTTGGAAGATTCAATATCGGGATTAGACTTAGATATTGAGGAAGCAACTTTGGCAGTTACAAAAGTGAACGCAAAAATCATTACTATTAAAAGAGAGGTTTCACAAAATAAAAAAAATATAGAAGAATTAAGAGAAAAAATTAAAGACAACAGAGAGCTTTTATTAAAATATCTGGTCTACGTTTATAAGAAAACAAATAATGTCTCAGAATGAGAATCTATCGATAATATTAAATCAATTTTAATGGATGGAGGAGATATGTCAGATATTATTAATGATCTACATTTTAAATGAATTCTCCAAGTTGCTGGACAGAAAATGATAGAAGAACACAGAAAGTTAGTTTCTGATATGTATAAAAAGAAACTACAACTAGAAAGACAAGAAGATGATTTAAAAAGAATTAGAAAAATAGAAATTCTTGATAGAAAAATTCTTTCAGATAAGAAAAAATTTAGAGAAAGATTATTAGAGGTTTCTCGTGGGAAGCAAAAATTATATGAAAAATTTGTAAAAGATAAGATTCAAGCAGAAAAGAAAATTAAACTCAAAGCTTTTCAACAAAAAATTAAATTTGATAATATCAAAGGAAATTTACTACAAAAATACGGATGTAGATTTGTAGATATGTGAGAAAATACACTGGAATCTAGAACACTTACAGGAAAATGTTTAGAGCTCAATAAAATCTTATATGCAGAATCTCAATTAAAAGGTTTTGGAACAAATGCATCAAATATCTTCATGTGGCCAATTAGTCCAAAATTATGAATTACATCATATTATAAGGCTGATAGCTATAGAGAAATGTTTGGAGCTGATCATGAAGCAATTGATGTGGCAATACCTCAGGGGACAGCAATTAAGGCTCCTGCTGATTGATATGTAACATTATTGCAAGCGCCAGATTCAATTGGATATTCATTTGTAGCACTAAAACACTCAGATTGAATGGTTACTGTTTTTGGGCATTTAAGTGAAGTATTGGTTGATAAGTTTGATTTTGTTAAAAAAGGACAAACTTTTGCAAAATCATGATGAGAATATGGGACAATGTGAGCATGATTAATGACAACATGACCACATCTTCATATGGAAGTATTTCAAGATAAAGTGAATGTTGATCCTCTTAATTTCTTAGATCTTTCATATTTAAAATATGGAAACCTTCCAGGAAAATATAAGTATAAATTCTTGGCAGACTTTAGAGCTAAAAAATGATATGATTATCAACATCTAGAAAAAACAGGAAAAGTTTTCCGTTTAGATGGATATACGGAAGTAGAAAGACAAAGAAGTTTGTTACAAAAGTATGCAGTTGGGCCATTTAAGAATTGGGACCTTTGGGTTGAAGAATCGTTAGATGCTAATTTAGATCCATCATTTGTGATGTGTATTGGTTTAGCGGAAACAGGGTTATGAAAAAACTTAAAAACACCCTATAATGTTTGAAATGTAGGGAATACTGATTCATGAGCAACAAAACATTTTCAAAATGCAAACCAATGAGTTTTTGCAATGGCAAGTACTTTAAATAATAGATATTTATGAGGATATAATACTATTAATATGCTGAGTCGTTACGGGAATAAAAATCCGAAAAAACCAATTTATGCATCAAGTGAATTTAATTGGCATAATAACATTATGAAGTGTTTAAGTTGAATAAAGGGAAGACATGTACCCGATAATTATTACTTTCGTCTAGTGAAATAATTATTTCAGTTTTGCAATCAAAAGAGATATATGATAAGATAAATAAGAACTTATTATATATCTTTTTTTATATGAAAAAAATTCAGAATTTTTTGATTATATGTATTGCTGTTTTAGCAATTTCAACGCCAGAGGTATTTGCTGTAGCGGCAAATGAAATTGAAAAATCAAAAGAAAATGCCAATATGATTTTGTCATTTTTCTCAGCGGACATGTTTATTAATTTCTTTTTCGCGGTAATTATTATTATACTGACTTTCCTGTCTTCTAAAATTATCACAGCGAAATTAGTATACTATCTTGAAAATAATTATGCAGGAGAAGCTTCTGGAAGAGAAGAACTTGTATGAGTTATCTCTAGAACAGTGAATATTACTATTCTTCTGATAGGGTTTTCTTTAACATTAGGAGTGTTATGAATTGATATGTGAATATTTATGGGGTGAATCTGATTTGGTATTGGGTACACGCTCAGAACATTTTTAACAAACTTCGTTTCGGGGATTATTATGGTAACTCAAGGGTTTTATAAAAATGGTGATATTATTGGTATCGATGATAAAATGGGGAAAATCGTAAAAGTAAATGCATTATTTACTGCTGTTGAACAATTTGATGGAGTTATCTTCTATGTTCCGAATATTACATTCTTAGAACAAAGTGTTACTAATTATCATACAAATGATAAAAGAAGAGTTGAAATTCATGTGAATGTCGGTTATGAAGAAGATATAGTAAAAGCTAAAATGTTATTAATGAAGGTTTTTGAGAGTTTTCCAAATGTCTTACAAGCTCCACATGCAGACGTTATTGTGGACGATTTAGGGGATAACGGAGTGCTGTTAAAAGCAAGATACTGGATGTCTGTTACGGATGATTATTTCGCACTAAAATCAAACCTTACAGAAACAATCAATTTAGCATTTAGGCAACAATGAATTGATATCCCTTATCCTCAAATGACACTCAGTCATAAACATTGAGATGCTGCGGATTTAAAATAAAAATGTTAAAAACAATTAATTAGGCAAGCTCTTCCTGAAAAGGAGAGCTTTTTTATTGACAAAAAAAGTAAAACTATTAAATTAATATAGGAAATAAAAATATATTTTTATATGTAAAATAATATTTTTATTATAGTAAAGTTTTCCTTATTTTAAAGTAAATAATAATATGTTGAGTTTTGACAAAATAGTTAAAAAAATGTGAAGAAAGTGTTGAAAAATCATGTTTAAAGAAGATTTTTTTGAATTTATAGATCCTGAAAAACAATGAAAATATCAAAAACAATTAGATAGATTAGTGTATCGACTCAAGGCAGAATGATATATTCTTCCTTTAAAGTCAGGTGTGTATGTCGTTCCAACAGAGGAAGATGGAAACTTAAATACCATTGATTTAGTGGAAAAATATTATTTTGTCTTACTTCAAAAATATATTAGACAAAATGTATGAGCGCAGTATTTTATTTCTGGAAAAAAATCTTTAGAGTTCCATTTGAAAAATTATTCGATTCCAGAGAAGATTTATATTATTAATCGTGATATAAAGAAAAAAATTATATTTTGAAATTATGAAATTATTTTTAAAACTATTTCAGGAAAACAAGAAGGAAAAACATTAAACTTATATAGTAAGTTTTCACAATTTTCAGCTTTATGAAATATCTGATGAGTAAATTTAAAATTTTCAAACTTAGAATTATCTTTATTGGAAACAGCATTGGTTTCAGATTCTTATGAATGAATCCAGTTGGCATTATTAAATCAGGCAATAAAAAAATACTCCAAAGTGTTAAACTCAGAAGTATTTTACGAAATTTGAAAATATAAATATATTATGTCTTTTAATAGATTAAAGGAAGTGTCTCGTTTTATTGATGGAGACTTAACAAAAGTATTTATAGATATTATAAAGAAAAATGGAGGACTTTTTATTGGGGAAGGATTAAGAGGAATTTAAACAAAAAAAATATGAATCAAAAGATTCATATTTTTTATTTTGTTTTTATGCTTGTTTTTGTCTGCTTGCAAAGAAGAATCCTCCAGCAAGTAATGAGATTAATAGAAGAATAATCATTTCAGGACCAGTTTGAACTTTTGTAAAGTCAGATTGAACTCCTGTATAAACTTCTCCAGAAGCAGTTTTTGCACTTGCTTTTACTGCAAAGAAGTCATATTTCATTTCTTCACCAATTATATCAATTTCATATTTTGGTTCAGATACTGTTTCGATTAATTCTGGTTCAGTACCTTCGATTTGTTTATAGATTGTATAACTTTCAGCACCTGTGATTTCATCCCAAGTTAATACTGATTTTGTTTTTAGAGTAGTAACTTTTAGGTTTTTTATAGTCAGATCAATTTTTTCATCAACAACTTTAGGTTCTACTTTTGGTTCTGGATCTTTTGGAGCTTCTTTAGGGATAGCTTTTACAAGAATACTTTCAGCACCAATTTCTTTTTGTTCGTTCCCAAGTTCACTTTTCATTATTAGATCAATTTTGAATGTTTCTGATTCAGTTTCTTCTACTTTAGGAGCAACGAGAGTAGCTGTATAAACTCCTTCTTTTGTTTCTTCAAGAGAAGTAATAACATCATTTACAATAACTTTTACTTCAACTAATCCTTTATCAGCTACAAGTTCAACTGTATATTCTTCTTCAGATTTTACTTCTTTTGGAGTAACAGTCATTCCTTTTAATTCTGGAGCTTTTGCTTCAACTTTGATTTTTACAATTTCAGATGAACCAATAACTTCATTATCAGCATTTAATACTTTTGCTTGAAATGTGTTTTCACCTTGTTTTAGTGATTCTACTTCTTTTTCAAAGATACCTTCACTATTACTAGTTGTTTCTATTTCAGTTTCAGCATTTAGAATAATTTTAACTTGGTGATTTTTTGAAGTTTGACCAGATACTGATATTTTATCTTGTCCAATTGTTAATCCAGCTTCAGGTGAAATCAGTTCAATTTCAGCTGTAGTTGGAGTAACTTCTTTTGCTACATCAGTTTCAGCAACACCCATAACTGTTTCGTCATCTAAGTCGTAAACATATAAGTCTTGTTTTCCTGATTTTTTAAAACTTACAGCATTTTCAAATTTTACCATACCTTGATCGGCAGCTGAAAATGTATAAGTATTTTCTTCTAAAGCACTTGGAAGTTCTGCTTCAGGATCAGATTCTGAAAATATTAGAATTGTTCCGTTATAATCAGATACAACTTCATTGTTTTTATCCACTGCTTGGATAATAAGATCTAAGCTTTCTCCTGCTTGTACCGCTTCTGATGAAAGAGTTACATTAAATTGATGAATTCCAGCTGCAAAAACAGAAGTGTATCCAAACAACACAAAAGCGAAAAATCAAAAAATTAATTTTTTTGCTAAAGTCATAATAGGGATTGTGAAAAAATTAAATTACTTGGCTAGTTTACACAATTTTCGCTGTTTCAGAAGTGAAAATATATAAATCTGCTTTACTATTAATATATTTATAGTTTAATAACCATTCCATTTTGTTCTAAATGTTCTATTGAACTGATAAATGTTTGATAATATTTTATCTTTTCAATCAACATATTTTTATGTCATATATCAAGTTCACTTAAAAGGTCATCAATCAATAAAAGAGGTTTTTTTCAGGTTCTTTTTTCAAGATAGACTGTTTCTAAAAGTTTCAACCAGATGATAACAGATTTTGTTTCACCACGAGAAGCAAAATCAATAAGTTTTCTATCATCTACCAATATATCAAAATCATCCACATGTGGACCAATAGCAGTCGTTCATAAGATAATGTCTCTTTGTAGGTTTTTCTCAAGATAGTTTCTTATATCTTCTCAAACAGAAGATTCTTGTACTTTACAGTTATAATGAAATTCTATTGTTTCTATTTTTCCATGGAAATATTCAAGGGAAGTATGAATATGTTTTTTGAAATAATTACAAAGAGTAAATCTATAATGATAAATATTTTCTGAGAGTTCAATAAATTGATCCGTCCAAAAATCTAATTCTGAAACTTTAGATTTTCATTCGGCTATATTTTTTAATGTTTTATTTCTTGATTTCAGTATTTTTTTATACTGTTTCATAAGCTCTCCATATTCAGGATAACTATTTCCTAATATAGTGTCTAAAAAATCTCTTCTCAGTCCTGGAGCAAGATACATTAAATTCATTTGTAACGGCGAAAAAACCACACATTTATATGTATGGTCTAAGAATTTTTTTCTGATAATGTTTTTTCAATTGATGCGGTATTGTTTCTTTTTTGTTTCGTGGTCGTAAGCAAAACTCAGTGTTCAGATTTCAGAATCTTCTACTTCAATATATAAATTTTGTTCACCTTTTTTTACGAGGTTCTCAGAACTTAGTCAGGTAATAGAATGATCAAAAATAACACTTAATGCTTCAAGAATATTTGTTTTTCCTTGACCATTTTCTCAAATAATGAAATTTTTTTCTTCCAGAGGAAAAAAGTGTGCATCAGAGAAATTACGAAAATTTCTCAATTTTAAACTTTGAATCACTAAAATTCAGATGAAAAAATATTATTTCATGATATTTGAAACCGCAATTTGGTTTGCTACCACTTTTTGATTTGAACAGTTTAATAAATCTTTAGAACTTGTAAGTTTTTCTTTTACTTCATCGATTCTTAATTCGTGTGCTTGTTCAACAACAGAAACTGTAGATTCTACACCAGTTGTGTCTACTTCATCTAACATTTCAATATAATGAAGGATGTTATTAATATCTTCTGCTAGTTTTGGATCTTCTGTTCTAATTTTTGTTAAATTTTCAGAAATTTTTGTAATTTGGTCTTGTGTTAAGCTCATTTATACATATTATTCAAATAAGTTACTTGTACAGTAATATAATTTTAAATTGAAAAAAATCAATATGTGATTTCGAGAAACAGTAAAAAAAGAATTTACGAATTGAGAAAAAATTCTTGCACATAGATACCGTTCGTCAAAAACCCTATTTGTTGTCATGACTTTTATTTTTTGTTTGAACTTCTTTTTAGTTGGAGCATGATTTCATACGAGTATTACTAGCGTTACGCTTTCGTATGTATATATTGTACTACTTTTATCCTTGATTTATTACTTGTTTTTTATGATGAGTGTAAAATTAGGAAAAAAATTACCACAATGGGCATTTAATTCAATCTTAGTTATTTGAATTATCATTATTTTGACTGTCCTTTCACCAATTGCCTTTGAAGGTTGAATTTTATCATTTATTTCATTTTAATATGTTCAAAAAATTATTTTGCGGAGTACTTTCTGTATTTCTACTAAGCTCATGTTTTGGATGAGACGAAAACACTGTACCATCTGGTTTAGTTGTAAAACAATGAGAAGGGTATTCGATGATGTTACCAAAAAATTGGGAAGATCTAAGTGAATCTGAACAAGTTATTCCAGCTCCAAGTGAAGGAAAGATTGAATTAGTAGCTAAATCAAAAGAAAATAAAGCGGGTTTTTCAAATAACTTAATTATTCTTTCGGATGATTTACAAAAACCATCAACATCACAAGATTATTCTTTATTAAATAATGTGGGAACACAAAAAGAATCTCTTGATTATGTTGGGCTTGGTTCTGAAAAATTAGTTTTCAATGATGGAACAGAATCAAAAGTTTATGTTTTCGAAGCAAAATATAATCTACAAACACAAAGATATAAATATATTCAAACAGCAAAAGTCTGTGATCAAAGAAAAGGGTACTTACTTACGGTTGGGATTTTAGCTTCAAATAAAGAAGTAGATAAATATAAAGATCTATTAAAAACTTTCTCTTGTGCACCAAACAATGAAGAATTATAAAAAAACTCGCAATTAATTGCGAGTTTTTTTGAAAAAAGAATTTGATTTTTCTGGATTTTTTATATAATTCATGTACTCTTAAAGAGTTGGGTGCCATGGTAGAGTGGTTATACAGCGGTCTGCAACACCGTATACAGCGGTTCGAGCCCGCTTGGCACCTCCATTTTGAAAATTACAAAAATTGATAAGATTTAAGAAAGGGTTATCCGCAATGGATAGCTCTTTTTTGTTGTCTAAAAAAAGTTCGACACCTATTTTTCTAAGGCAATTGGATTTTTGTTCTTCCATGTCTGGTTTATCGCTTTGATACAGGGCACAACCGAGTTCGACACTTTTAATAATCTTTTGTTCATCTTTTTTGCTGTGAAGTTTAGATTTTTCAGATTCTAGATGATTTATATCAAAGACTATTTGGTTTAATTTTTCTAAATAGATAGTTTTATTTATTTCTCATTCGAGACGTAAATCTAATAAATTTTGTTTTTTACTTTCTAGCTTTTTAATTTTTTGTTGAAGAGCTTTTTTCTTTATCTCAATATCAGGCTTTAATTTTTCTAATAACTTGAAAGCCATTTTTTTATTTATCTCTTTAAAATCTCAACTAATTTTATAGTCTTTTAGTTTTTCATTAATTTTTTCAAAGAGCTTTTTCTCATTGATATTTACAACACTAGCACTTTTGGTAGGGCTTTTGTAATAAGTATGTCATTTTTGCTTATAGGCGCTGAGAGTTTTTCCGTCAGAATCTTTAATCAGTCCTTTTAGGGGATAGTTTACTCAAATATTTTTATATTGGTGGAATCATCTTCCCGTATCATTTGCTATATCAAATAAGGATTTAGCAATAAATGTTTTATATTTTCATTTGTAATATTCTCAATTAAATTTTACCAGTCAGATATAAAATTTATTTTTTATTATGGTTTCTAGAGTCGTAACAGGGAAAGGCTTTCCATGATTTGTTATGTATCATTTTTCAAACATCATTTTTGAAATTGTACTAAATGCGACCTTTTGAGCTCTTAATTCAAATAACATTTTTATCCAATGAGATTTTATAGGGTCAACTTCAATTGTTTTTTCGAGTCTATTGTTTAAATATCAAATAGGGGCTTTTTGACAAACACCTCATTCTTCAATTTTTCTTTTCATTCATCTTTTGATATCTTTCTGTAAATCCAAAATATACTGCGTAGACATTCAAAAGTGCATTCCCATGATAAGAACATTATCTCAGGTTTTAAATGCCTCTCATTCAGTATAAATAGCTTTTATGATACCATTTTGAATACTCCATTTGATAGTTCATTCATCAACAGGGTTTCTTGCCAGTCTGTTTAATTTCCAAGTGATAATACAATCAGCTTTTCCAGAACTAAATAAACTCATCATTTCATTGAATTGTGGTCTCCCAGGTTCTTTTGCTGATTTGGTTTCTTTAAAAACATGAACAACCTCCAGTCATTCACGTTCAGCGATTTTTCTCGCTTCTTGTTCTTGTGAACCAATAGAAAGCTGCTGTCTATCGCTCCTATCAGTTGATTTCCTACAGTAGATTATTGCTTTCATAGTTATAAAAGTTATATATAAATTGCTACGAGATCTATTATTACCATAAAATATAGGTAGATTGCAGCTAGTAAAATCAAAGCTAGAATTATTGATTTTCTAGTTCAAAAATTACTATGTGAATTAACTGTTATTCAGTAATTTAAAGGAGCTATTGTTGTTAATGTTAGTAATAGAGCCCAGCCTATATAGTTGATGGATGTTTTGTCTGGTAGGAGAATAAAAATATGAGTTAGACTAACTAGAGGGATAAAACTAATTGAAATATTGTTTATTTCTTTTGCAAATTTAATAGATTCTTTGCTCATATTTATAATAGTAAAAGGGTAATAAAATCTTATTTAGTTTCTGATAATAACGATGGATAAATTTCCAAAAATAGATATTTAATTATGTGATAAGTTTATTATATTTTACATCTTTTAATAAATATGTCTAACCGAATAATATTTCTTTGTGAAAAAATAAGTTTTGTTAAAAACTATTCCTCAATATTTTCAATTACAAAGGTCCAGTAATTTATCATAATTTCTACAGCTTGTGGGATTTCCTCTTTTGGAAAAGTAGGGAAGAGAGTCTGAATTTCTAATTCAAACTCTCTTTTTTCTGCTTCACTTACTAACATGATATATCATTGTTAGGAGAATTTCTTTTTTGAATCCTTAACCATCTTAAATAATTTTCTCTTTTAAATTCAGTTTCTATTTCGGAAATTCTTTCTGCTATATCCCGGTCTAAGAATTTTTTTGTATCATCAAGGAGTAATCATTCTCAGATGAGAACACGAACAGGGCAATATCAGAGTTCGTATATTGATTTTGCGTGTCATACAAATATTTTTCTTCTTTGTTGGCGATAAAGAGTGCTTTGATACTCTTCTTGATTTATGGCTTTTTCAGGTTTTTTGTAGAGAGTGATATTTTCTATTTCATTTGCATTAAATAAGTCTGTATGTTTTCTCAAGTAGTTTTTGAATATCCCTGTCAGTGTTTCGTTATTAAAAATCTCTAGAGGAGAAATATTCTTTGCAAGCTCTGAACGAACTTCTAATTCTATTCTTGTTACAAAATCTTCAACTAAATAGTTTTTATAAAGTTTATGTTTGTTTTTTTCGGTGATATCTAAAATTTTATTATAAATTCTTACAACCTGTCTTTTGTTTTTATATTTATTTGAATCTCAGATATAACGAGTTTCTATTTTTCACTGTTTTTTATATTCTTTTCCAGTATTAAGTTCTGAAAAGTTTTCTAAAATAACATTTATATCAATGTTGATATCTACACACACATCGAATCTAAAACATTTATTGAGAGTAAAATATCCATTGAGGAAATAAAATATTTCATCGTAACTTAGAAGTTTAAAAGCTGTAGAATAAATGACTATTTTATCTTTTGATTTAATGATACTATTTGAGTCATCATCTCATTTATAATAAGCAAAGAGGGAATAGTTATCTTTTGTGAAAATAATTTTGTATTTATATTTGGGAACTTCGTTTTTTGTAAAACTGTAATCTTCTAATTCTCAATAATTGGAATTATCAAAATCAAGTTTGTTAAATAATTCTTCTTCATAGTTAAATGTTCAGAAAATTTCTAAATGGTCTAATCCAAAGTGGATAATATTGTCTAATGTATCTAAAGTTTTATTAATAGTTGTCATATAATTAAATATAATGACTTGCAAGTACTAGGGTAAAATATACCGGTTTTATAGTTAACTGCTCTGACAATTATTGATGTCAGAGCGAATTGAAAGATTGGTGCTACGAAAATAACAGTTTGAGATAAAATTGACTGTGTAATTTTTCACTTTCCCGTACGTCTAACCGACGACATACGGAAAAGAAAAAATGCTTTGTATCTCGTCGGTCAAGAAATGATAAAGTGAAAAGATTACATCGCTTCGCTCAGTAAATTTTTTCAAAAACTGATTTACTAATCTGAGTTCTGTGAGTAAGCAACGTTATCTGGGCTCGTCCCCAGAGGACGAACCTCAGAAACCAGAAAAGAAAATAATTCCGTACATAGTTTGATTTTTAAGCTTAAAAAAATCTCTCTGCGAATGCATTTCGCAAGAGAGATTATGTTTTAAAAGTCTTAAAATTTGAACGGAAGTTCCGGAAGTTTATTGTTTTTCCGGCATGTAGTTTTCGCACCATATTCAGGTTGCATTAATTCCGACAAAAGTTTCTATTTTATGTTCTTTATATATGATTTTGTTCTTTTCTTGAATACTTTTTCTTAATGATGAATCATAGTTGGCTAAATGTTTTGTAGTGATTTTTGAATATTTTTCTGGATTTTTTAATAACATTTCTTCCAATTGCTCAAAGCTTACATGATTTTTTTTGAAGTAATTGATAGTATCAAACAGGAGGTTATAGATGTGAAAAATTTTAGTATTTTTTGATTTAAACTCTATTTCATGATTATTAATTAAAAATGAATCTTCAATATATGAAATATTAATTTCTTTCGGTTTAATTTTTCAGCCAACAATCTTTTCTGAAATATCAATAAATAGTTTTTCTGAAATGTCATTTATTCTATCTAGTTCAAAATAAATATATTCATCTTCGAGTTTAATGTTACTAATTTTTACCTTACCTTTATGTTCTAATTCTGAAATTATAGGCAAAATAATTCTATTTTCTTGCATATAATCATTATGAAAATGGTAAAAAATATTAATTTTACCTAAGTGGCTATTCTTTCATCAAGTTTGTTCTTTTATGTTGTTGAATAAGTTTTTTGAAATTGTCTTTGAATCTATGTTTTTATATCATAGTTCTTTGTGAATTTTACAAAATAACAATGTAAGTAATGAGTATCAGTTAATTGTAATAGAGTGACGTAAATAATCAAAATCTCTAATATTGTCATTAAAGTATTTAAAATCATTTTCAATAGAAAATATATCATAATATTTATATGATTCTCAATTGATGAGTCGTGCTAAAAATCAACTCTCTTCTTTTATATGCGTATTTAAAAAATCATTAATTTTTTTGTTTTTGTTTCACATTTCATTTTCACACTCTCATTTGATATCAAAATTAATTGCACTTTCTAAATGAAGGTGTAATAGCGATTTAAAAAACTCTATTGAGCGTTGTCATTTAAAAGTAACACCATCATTAAAACAAAATTTTGTAAATTCAATAGGAGACTTATGTCAATAATAATCAATAAAATTTAAAACTTCATCAAGAGATGTTGTAGGTTCTACAGCTAAAGGTAAATCGTAGTACATATTATTTATTTAGGGGTATTTGTATGAGTATACTATATAGATTTTCATAACTCAAATAAATAAACACACGACATATATGCGTGTGTTTATTTATTTAATATCAGGTGCTTTCAGTATATATAATTATTCACCATTTTATAATAAGCGATATATCATTTTATTTTTGATTTAAATTGTTCTAAGTTTATATTAGTATCTTTCTGTTTATTCCATTTTTCTAATTCATTACTCCAAGAGTCATTATTTATATTATGCACTATTGCTTTTAGTTCTCTAAAATTTTTTCTTCACAATGAAGTTTTAGAATTAACTACAATTCATGTAACTTTTTGACAATATTTACTACTAATTGTTGTAAATTTATTATAGTTTACTAAAAAACCTTCTTCTTCAATGATATTAAAAATTTTATTACATAAGTAGTCGATTATATAAGGTTTTTTGGAATTTAATGAAAGCGTTATATCATCAGCATACCTTGTATAACTAATTTTTATGTGTTCTTTTTTATTGATAGCTTTAATATATTTTATTATTCTATTATCTAAATTTGACGATATTATATTTGATATTAAGGGGCTAGTTGGAGATCATTGAGGTAACTGGTTTTCAAAAGTACAAAGTCATGCTAAGTAGTTTGATATATCATAATTAAAACCAAATTTTTTATAAAACATTCAAAAAACTCTGCTTTGTGAAATAGAAGGAAAGTAATTTTTTAAATCAATTTTAATAATAGTATCTTTTTTAATATGAGGTTTTGCATTATGTAAAATAGATTTTCATTTTAAAAATCATGTACAGCTTTTTTTAATATCAGAGCCTATTTTATTATCCCAATAATCATAGAGAATTTTATTTAAAATAATTTTTTGTACAATTTTTAGTTTAACAGTAGGTTCATATAATATACGAATATCTCAATTTCTTTTTGGAATTGAGTGTTTGGTATATATATTTTTCTTTCAACTATTTTTTCAAAATGCAAAAAAATTCAATTGTTTAATTGAAGAATTTGTAAGACTGGATATATCATTAATTTTTTGCATAATTACTTTTCTATAAAAACTATCTTCTTTGTAGGATACTTAGATCTTGTTTTTGTATTAAATACATTTCAGATATTCATGAAGAAATGTATTTAATTCTCTTCTATTCAACTTGTATGTGTTTTGTGTTTCTTGTGAAACTATCGAATGGCGTAACACCATTCAGTTATAATAACGAGCACTATCCTACAAAGAAGAAAATCTTTATATTTATAAGAATTTCCCCTCTCTTATTTTATCAAAAGCAGATATATATTTATTTTTTTCAAAAAATATATCATCGTAATTCTTATATTTATTAAAATCTGAGGAACATTTTTTTATATGTTCTAATGATACAGATTTTTTTAAAATATTATAAAAATTTTCTCTTAATATTTCATCT
>CAJXJP010000020.1 GCA_913055215.1 uncultured Candidatus Altimarinota bacterium
AAAATTGTGTAAAATATAAATATTCAATATTGATAAAAAATTAAAAATAGTAAAAATCTTTTGTATTCCAAATAAATTAGCTATAATTATTTATAATATCAGTAAAAAATCTCTATGGAAAAAATAACTCTGAGAAATCCTGAATTACAAAGAAAATACGAATATATAGTTTCAAATTATTATTCACAAATGAAACCGGAACAAGCAAGTTTTGTCCGTCTTGTTATAGTGAATTTCAAAAAAAACTCTAATGATGAAAGTTTCATTATCCTCATTCTCCTATATTGACTGATCTTTTTTAAACAAGTAAATCTTGATCATTATTTGATTGATGAAGAAAATAGAAAAAATATAGAAACATTACAAATGCTCTATAGATATGAAATGCTCTGAGATAAAGAGAAATTTCTAGAAGGAATGTTATGATTAAACTGCGAAATGCTGCAGTTAAAAATGTTAATTAAATATACGGTTCTCGTATTCGAAGATAAGTCTCAAAATATTATCATTAGTAATAGAAGTAAGTATTTTGAATCAATTTGATATATGCTTCCATTATTAACTCTTCGTGAATCAAAATTACTCGGTTACTTTCAAGATGCCTACTTTAAACAATTGTATCCAGATCAATATATCAAAACTAAAATGGTATATCTCGATAAAATGAAAAAAGCATGATCAGCATGAGAATACATAATTAGTATTATAAATGGATTAGAAGATGTTATGACTCAATCATGAGTTATCTGAAAAACTAAAATGAGAAAAAAAACTATTTTTAGTATCTACAATAAAATATTAAGAAAAAGTAATACTGATTTTCTTGATTCAATTTGAGTAAGAATTATATTTAAAGAATTAACGGAACTAGCATCTTTTGTTGAGATTTTCGAAAATAAATTCGTATATATAAAGAAAAAAGACTATATTTCTAATCCGAAAGATAATTGATATCAAAGTCTTCATTACAGTTTTTTAACTCCATATGGAAATAATGAAATTTACGTTGAGTTACAACTAAGAACTCAAGAAATGGATGAAGAAATTACAAATGCAAAAGAAATATCACATTTCACTTATAGTATCAAAAAAAATAAATGGGCTGATGTATTTACAGAAGTTCACTTTTGATATAAATATCTGTTAGATTATATTGAAAGAACACAATAAAAACCAAATAAAAAAGAAGCTAAAGCTTCTTTTTTATTTGGTTTTTATTTTTTTTAACCTTAAGCTATTTGTTAAAACACTTACACTGCTCATACTCATCGCAAATGAGGCAAAAACTGGATTAAGAAGTCAAAGTGCAGCTAAAGGGATTCAGATAGAATTATATAAAAATGCCCAAAAGAGATTTTGTTTAATAATTCCTAATGTTTTTCTTGATAACTCAATTGCAGCAACTACTTTAGAAAGATCTCAATGCACTAATACGATATCAGAACTTTCTATAGCAATATCTGATCATGTTCACATTGCAATTGATAAATCCGCTTGTACCAATGCTGGAGCATCGTTAATTCAGTCTCATACAAATGTGACCTTCTTATTGTTTCACTGTTCTTGCTTGATAATATTTAACTTATCTTCTGGTAAAACTTCAGATATAATTTTATCAATTCCAATTTTTTTTCAGATAAAATTAGCTGTATCTTTCGTATCACCAGTGAGCATAATGGTTTCAATTCATAAAGTTTTCAATTTTGATATTGTATTTTCTACTCAATTTTTTTCTATATCTTGTAAAAAGATGACTCCATATATTTCATCTTGTCTTCAGATATAAACCGGAGTTTTTCATTGTTTACTGAGTTCAGAAAAATGAGAATCTTGAACTTTATTGATTTCTTCAGAATTAAATAATTTTTTATTTCATAAATAAATAGTTTCTCAATTAATTTCTCATGAAAGTCATTTTCATTTATATTCTTTTGTAACAATATCATTAATAGTTGATCAAGAAGAAAATTTATGAACTATAGATTTAGATAAAGGATGGTGAGAAAATTGAGCAAGACTCGAAGATAATATTTCTAAATCAATATCTTGTTTTATTTTTATAAGGTCTGTTACAATTGGTTTTCAATTTGTAAGCGTTCCTGTTTTATCAAAAATAACTACATCAATTGCTTTTGTTTTTTCTAAAGCTTCAGCATTTTTAATCAAGATCCCATTTTTTGCACCTGTTCCAGTTCAAACCATAATTGCAGCAGGTGTTGCTAATCATAACGCACAAGGACAAGCAATTACAAGTGTCGAAACAGAAGCTACGAGTGCTAATGAAATATCTCAAGTAATTACATACCACACAATAAATGTAAATATTGAAATGATAATGATTATAGGGACAAAAATTTGAGAGATTTTATCAACCATTTTTTGAATAGGAGCTTTTGAACTTTGGGCATTATTAACTAATTCAATAATTTGAGATAAAGTTCAATCCTTTGATGTTTTCGTTACAGACACTAAGATATGAGAATCTAGATTAATAGTCGCTCAAAATACATCGTCTCACATATTTTTAGAAACAGGTATACTTTCTCAAGTTAACATAGATTCATCTATGCTAGACTCTCATTCTATAATATTTCAATCAAGAGGTATTTTTTCTCAAGCAGCAACTGAAATAATATCTCATACCCTTATCTCAGAAATATCAACAAGTGTTTTTTTATTATTTTCTACTTTTAGTGCTTGTTTTACTCATAATTCAATAAGTTTAGAAATAGCATCTCATGCTTTATTTTTCGCTTTGAATTCTAAATATTTTCATAAATTTATAAGTGTGATAATTGCAACTGCTGCCTCAAAATAAACATGCTCTCAAGGTTGAAACATAATAATAACTGAATAGAAAAATGCAGCTAATGTTCAAAGAGAAACGAGGCTATCCATATTAAACTGAAGTTTAATAAGTTTCTTGAGGAAATTTAAATGAAAGTTTTTTCAAAAAACAAATACAACAATAGCTGTCAAAATAGCAAAAATCCACATTGAAATATCAACTCAAAAATACATTTTACCTACCATAGTATCGAAAAACATCATCGAAAATACTGGGAAAGAAAGCACTAGAGAATAAATAAATCTAAGAAAATATTTTCTTGTTTCCTTATTTTGATTTTCAATTCTGTTTACTTTTTCCTCTTCTTTATATATTTCTGCAATAAATCAATTTCAGTTAATTTTTCAAATTATTTCTGATATTGAAATAATATTTTCATCAAAAATAATAATAGCTTGAGAATTTGATAAATTGACTTGTACCGATTCTACTCAATTTAATTCTCAAATTATAGATTCATTGAAAGAGACACAACTTGAACAAGTCATGCCTTTAATTGTAATAGTTTGTTTCATTATATTTTAATTAACAATAATAGTTCATTGCTGCATTCACATTGAAGAACATACGATGTTATAAATCCCCTTTTTTGCATTTATTATATCATAAGTGATTGGAACTCATTTTCTAACGTAGTGAATATCTCTTGAGAGCTTAGGTATAGTTAAGGTAGCCATACATCCATATCAATTTTTACTTGGTGTAAATGTAAGTCTATAGTTTTTTCAAGAATCCAACTGTATAGTCCCTGGTTCTGTTGACCATCAATTATGTCAATAACTTTTTTCGATAAATTCAATATTTTGAGTATCTATATTTTTATTTGAAACATTAGTTTTTGAGATAATCGGTTCAATCAAATTATACGAGTTAGAAATAGTTACCATACCAAAAAGTAATACAAATGCTCAGATGACGACATTAAGAGCTGGGAATTTTTTTCATTGAAAGTAACTAGACCCCAGTCATACTGAAAATAAAACCGGCGTAGTTCAGAGCGCGAAAAATAACATTACGAGTCATGCTGTCAACCAATCTCATGAGGCAATAGCTACCAACTGAACTGTTTGAGTGAATCCACACGGTAGAAAGAATGTTAAAGCTCATACTATTGGTGCAAATTTGGGATCTGATAATTTTTGAATCTTTGTAGCAAATATTTTAGGTAAATGTATTCACAACTTTGTTATACTTGGAAGTAATCAAATAATTTGTAATCATAGATATACTAATAAAATACCAACAAAAAATGTAATAAATCCAGATGCAGTTAGTGAAAATTTAAAAAACTGTCAGATTACTCACAATAAAGCTCAAAATATAAAAAATCACACCAGTCTTCAGTATTGAAATAATCATTGAACTTTCAAATGCGAAGTGATACTTGAACCAGTTTGAATAGCACGTGAAAATCAAACAATTAATCATCAAGTAACAGCTAAACATGTCGATAATGAAGCAATAATTCAGATGACAAAAGCTCCAAAAAAACTTAATTGTGTTGTGTCAGGAATAAATCTATAAATATCAAATAGTGAAAAAATAGCAAATACTGATACAACTCACATGAAAATGATAATCTTAATTAAAATTTCTTGAATTCTGTCATTTTCTTCTCAATTATTATCTTCAATAACTTTAAAATTATGTTTTTTGATAATATTTAAAACTTTATCTAGGTCGCTATTATTTGTATATGAAACTTCAATAATTCATTCTTTGTGATTTATTTGATGAACCTCAATATTTGTAAGATTTTTTAAATCCTTAGAAAGAACTAGTTCGCAGCTAATACAGTGCATTCCATCAATCTGTAGTAATTTTTTTTGCATATTTTTTATAAGAGATAATATTATTAATTCATTTTTACTTATGAAACTTAATTAATCCTAAATTATTTATTTTGAGCTGTTTTTACTATAGTTAAAACTTCTCAGATCATTTCGTTAATTCTCGTTTCATCATTACTCTTTGCTGCAGTTGTAAAACAACAAGAAAGATGAGATTCTAGCATTTTAACATTTGCTGATTTTATTAAACCAATAGCAGCTAAGTTTTGTTGAATAACATCGATACAATAAGTATCTTCTTCTATCATAGTAATAATTTTATCAATTGAGGTTCTTGCTTTTTTTAATCAAATCAATGCTTGTTTTTTATTTGAATTCATTGTAAAACTTAAGAAAATAATATTTTTTTATACCTATACCATAGGTCTTGGTAATTAGTTATAATTTATTTATAATTACATATAAGTCAACAGATTAAATTAAAAAAATAAAACGAAATAAAAAAGCGCAAAGCGCTTTTTTATTTCGTTTTATTAAAATCAGTATTTCTTATAAGTTCTAATATTTCAGCTTTTAGAAGAATCAGTGCTCATAATGTAAAGAAACCTACAACAAGAGATAATCCATTGATAACAGCGAATAAAGTAGAAAATATTAATAGTGTTAATAGTTTAAACCAGATATTAAATTTATTTTTACAATGATTTCAAATAAGTGCTGTTAATATTGCAGTATTTAAAATTGGTAAAAATAATAGTAAATATATATATCCAAAAAGGAATATAAATGCAATTGGCAATCCTATTAAACTAATCATTAAGAGTAATATAATCATTGGAAACAAGAAGATAGTTCCTAATCCAAATAAGAAACTTTTTCAAGTTCTTTCTTTTAATAATTCTGCTGATCTGATAAATACTTTTTCTATAAAGAAAAACAGAAAAGTAGAAAATGCAAAAATTGCAATGATTTTAAATATTGTATAAAGTCCTAATGTTCATTTTGCTTCATCCTTTATTTCCTCAAATGATTGAACTGTTTTAAATGAGATTTCCCCTTTTCATAATTTCTCAAATTCTTTATTTTCTGCTTGCGATTTATATAAAATATTTCCATCAAAAGATCCTTCTCATGAAATATTTGTAAATGTATTAAATTGAATATCTGAATCTCATTTAACAGTACCATTGAAATCAAAATCTCAAAGATCTGCATTCAGTTTTCATTCAACAATTCAGTCTAGAGATAATTTTCATGCTGCAATAATAAGATCTCCTCAGATAGTAACATTTTCTCTAATATAGACATCTCCGGCAGCGATCATTAAATCTCAGGCAACATCTTTTTCAATTACAACTTCTCATGCCACAATTTTTGCATCATCTCATATAGATCAAAGTAAGCGGACATCACCTCAGATTAAAAATAAATCTTCAGAAATATCATTATCAATTCTCGCATTTCCAGTAATGATAAAAGCATCTCAATTAACATTTGAAGTAATATCTAGATCTTCAGACATAATATAGATATCTTCATTTACTTCAGTATTAATTTTTACATTTGTATTCATTTCAGAATACAGTGCTCAGGTTTGAGAAACAGGTGTAAATACTGCTAAACAGACAGCAAAACTTAATATTTGTTTTAACATAGACAAAATAGATAATTTTTAAATATACATTTATTAGATATAATTATAATGAAAAAAGTTTCAAAAAATAATAAAAATTAGAAAAATGAAACTTTTTAAAATAAGTTTCGTCTAAATTTCAGTACAATAAATAACCTAATTATGTCTGAGTTAGAATTAATAAATCAATACGTAAATAAACAAGACAAAGGAGCATTAAATGAATTAATTTCGAAGCATTTGCAAAAAATTTATTCTACATGTTTTCGAGTCTGTAAAAATGAGCAGGACGCATCTGATATAACACAGAATGTGATTATTAAGATAATTAAAAATATTCATAAATTTAAAAAAGAAAGCCAGTTTTCAACCTGGGCTTATAGAATTGCTTACAATGAAAGTATAGATTACTTAAAAAAGAATAATCGATATATTCAAATCGATTATGAAGAAAGTTTTTTAGAACACGCGATAGAGAGTGATCATAAAAATTCAGATAAAGAAAAAATAAAAACTGATATTAATACAGTTTTAGATAAATTAAAACCAATTGATAAGAGTATAGTTTTATATTTTTATTATGATAAGTTGAAAACACGTGAGATTGCAGAAATACTCTGAGAAAATGAAAATACTATAAAAACACGATTAAAGCGTGCAAAAGTTACATTAAAAAATTACTTAGAACATTATGAATGAATTTACTAAAAATTATAGAGAACCAAAGGCTCCTCAACAACTTTATAGCTTTATAGAAAAGCAAATTGATATATTAACACCTGTTCATCATGAAAAAAATATTTTATTAGTATCTCTGCAATATATTTGTTATGCAGTCGTCTTGGCATACTTTGCAATAGATATGATTTATATGAATATTGTTTATGTGAACTTTTTTCAATCTTTTACTAGTTTGTGAGTGATTTTTCAAATTATTTTACAAGTTATTATCTGAGTTTTGCATTTTGTAATTCATAACTTTCATTGGCTCATTATAATCTATACAATCGGGTTTATATCAAATATTTACTCAATTCAGAGAAACTAAAAAAAAGAATGCTAATAAGCATTCTTTTTAAATTCATGAAAATCAGGAGATAAATAAATATCACGAGAACAATGTTCTGAAATATTTAAAAATATAACAATAAGTAACTCTAACATAACTTATGCATATTTTTCTCCTAAATTCACTGTAAAATAAATATATCATATATTTTACAATAATAAAAATTTTTTACTCATTATTTTTTGTAGCTTACTTTATTTTTTTAGAAATATTATTATACTTTTAAAAATAATTAATGACAAACAAGCGTGAAACACTTAAAAGTAAAAATTGATAAACTGGAATTCAACGGAGAATCTGTCCTAAAAGACATAAGCTTTACTCTGAATGAAAATGATAGATTATCATTTGTTGGTCCAAATTGAGCATGAAAAACAACTTTATTGAAAATATTAACAGGAGAAATTAAACAATTTGACTGAGGTATTGAAAATATTTGAAACCTTACACTTGGTTATCTTCATCAAGTTTATTCTGATAACGAAGACAAAACTGTTAGAGAAGAACTCAGAGATGGTTTTCAAGATATTAAAGAATTTGAAGCTAAAATATCAGAAGTTGAAAATCAAATGGCCGAAGATCCAGAAAATATGGAAATAATAGAAGAATACACTACCCTACTCGAACAACTACAAAATTTATGATGAAATGAGTATGAAAATAAAATTCATTGAGTTGCAAATGGTATGTGAATCTTATCACTTTTAGATAAAAAATTGAATGAAGTAAGTGGATGACAAAGAACAAAAATTGCACTTGCAAAAGTATTACTAGAGTCTCCAGATATTTTATTTCTCGATGAACCTACAAACTTCATTGATATGAAATCAGTTGAATGGCTAGAAAGTTTTTTACAAAACAAATGGAAATGATGATATGTAATTATTTCACATGATAGAGAGTTTTTAGATAAAACTTGTTCGAAAACATATGAAGTTCAACCAAATAGGGCATTAACTTTCTATCATACAAATTATTCATGATACGTTGATCAAAGAGGCAGAACAGAAAAGAAAAAAATGGATGACTGGAAAAGAGAACAAGAATATGTTCATAAACAAGAAACTCTCATTAATAGATTTCGTGCATGATCAAGAGCATGATGGGCAAAATCAAGAGAAAAATCACTCGATAAAATGGAAAGACTTGAAAAACCATATATCCCGAAAAAACCAAGATTTAACTTCGAATTTACCTGAGAATTACCAGAAAAAGTACTATCATTTAAAGAGTTATTTATTGGAAGAGATGAACCATTATTTTTCATTCAAGAAGCTATACTTTATGCAGGACAAAGGATTTGAATAGTTTGAGAAAATGGTGCTTGAAAATCAACGCTTTTAAAATCAATTATTTGAGAATTAGAAATGTTAGATGGTTTTTACTCAAAAGGAAAATGAGTTCAAATTAGTTACTATTCTCAAATGCATGAAGAGTTAGATAGAGAAAAAACTGTTCGTGAAAACTTTGAAAAACACTGACTACATTACCCTGATCAACATTTAATTGCGATTTTGAGTCATTATTTATTTAATGCTCCAGATATTGATAAAAAAGTAAAAGATCTTTCATGAGGTCAAACTTCAAAATTATTATTTGCAATTTTATGACAAAAAGAATGTAGTTTACTTATTTTAGATGAGCCTACAAATCACTTAGATTATGACACGAGAGAATCTCTTGAGGATTCACTTACAAAGTTTAAATGATCATTGTTATTTATCTCACATGATAGGTATTTTGTAAATAAACTCGCAACAAATATTTGGTTTATTGATGATGGAGAACTTTCTATTTCATACTGAAATTATGAAGATTATCGTTATAAACAAGAACATAATATTGAAATGGATATTAATCTGTTCGATGAAGAAGCCGAATTAAATCTTGTTTTAGAAGAAAAATTATGAGAATCTGAATTTAAAAGATTAAAAAATAAATTCACAAAAGGAAAAGATAAACGCAGAAGAAGAAAATAAAAAACATTCCGGTAGGAATGTTTTTTTTATAAAAACTTATTGAATTTTAATTCTAATTCATTCATTAAATCAATTGTCCCCCTAAGTATAGAAAAATTGCTATTGAAACTGTAGATATAGCTATTTAATGGATTATAAAACCAAGGAGTCTTAAAAGATGAATGATATAAATCTTTTTGAATTTGGTTCGTATAATATTCTGATTCATTAATTATCTCATCAGGATTTAGTAAAAATAATATTTTTGGCAATTTATTTACTACTCGTTCATAAAGAATTATATTTTCTCATTCTGTTATTCGTGTTTTTGAAGATCTTAAAATATTACTATAATTTTCAGGGGCAATAAAATTGTATTTCTGATTTTTAGTTAACTTAGTCATTCTTGAAATATATTTTATCAATCCAGGCCTATATTTTGACCGTAAAACTGCAGTATTATTATTGAAAACAGTGAAATATCTATTGAGATAATAATTTGCTTCAGAATACTTACCAGCACTAATATAATAATCAATAATTGTTAAATAATGATCAGATATAAAATCAAATGAATTGAATAAATAATTATCTAAAGTTAATATATTTGGATTAATATTGAATTGAGAAACTTTATAGATTTCTTTTTCTTTTAATAAAAAGAAATCTAAAGTTTCAGAAGATATATTTTTTAAAATTACTTCTTTTGATTTATTAAAAACTGATTGACTTCTAGTTTCTTTAAATTTTTTCTTTTGGTCAATTAAATATTTTTCTAAGTTCTCATTACTAGAAACAATACAATTATATGAAAATATATCCCCGTGTAAGCATTTGATAGCTCTAGTATATTCGCTATTTTTTATAAGTTCTTCATTAATATGATAAAGTTTCTGAGTTTGATTGACTTGATTGTCTGAGATGTCTCTAGGAAATTCATAACTTGTAATTATTCTATTATAAGGCATTAATGCTCATACAATAAAATATATAAATAATATTATAATCCATAATTTTTTACTTTGTGTTATAAAATATCTTGCTCTATGAAAATAAAAACTTTTATATCTACATACAGCAAACCAAAATATAGCACTGATAATTAAATATGAATTCAATAAAATCTTAACTAGTAATTCATCGTAAAATCAATGAAATCACAACGATAATGCAAACAAAATAACGATAAAAAGATTTCATGAAAACAGGTAAAATAATTGTTTTTGATTTTTATTTTCTTGAATAAGTCTTGACATAAAAAACAAAACGACTGCGGAAAATAATGAAAGTATTCAGAATAGAACGTATAATTGTTCATATAAAACATCTGGTATATCTATTAAATGCGTATTATTCCATAAAAAATATACAGAAAATAGAAATAAAAAGATAAAAAAATGAAACATAAACTTTCAAATAAAGTTCATAATAAAATTTTTGATCATTATTTTTTTATTACATATATAAAACAGATATATCTTATCACAAATAGAAACAATCACAAAATATAAGTTATAAAATAATTAGACTTGTGATTTTTTTATTTTTAAATAAAATTCTGTCGAAATTTTATGTAATAATATAATAAAAATATGATTGATATTAGCGTTGTAGGTCATAAAGTACCTGATACAGATTGTGTATTATCTGCAATAATTGCTAGCGATTATTTATCAAAAAAATGATATAATCCAACTGTTTATATGCAAGGTGAATTAAATAAAGAAACTGAATTTTTATTAGAACAATTAAATCTTGCAAAACCAGAAATTAAAACAACTTTTGAATCTGGAACAAAAATGTGTTTAGTTGATCATAATGAAGACTTTCAAGCTCCTGATAATATTTCAGATCTAGAAATTGCATGGGTAATTGATCATCATAAAATAAATTTCCAAACAGCTACCCCAATTTATGCGAGAGTTGAGCCAATCTGTTCAACTGGATCTATTTTATATAAAATGTATAAAGAAGCTGGTTTTGAAGTTACAAAAGAAATCTGAACAATGATGTTAGCTTGTATTTTATCTGATTCATTATTATTTAGATCAGCTACGACTACAAAAGAAGACACTGTTTTAGCCAAAGAATTACAAGAAATCACAGGAATACAAGATTTAGAAGCATTTGCTATGCCAATGTTTAATGCTAAATCTGATTTATGAGATATGGAAGTAGAAAAACTTATTAAATATGATTATAAAGAATTCGATTTTAATGGAACAAAAGCATGAATTGGTACATTAGAAACTACTAATCCAGGATATGCTTTATGAAGAAAAGAGGAAATCTTAAAATGATTAGAAAAAATTAAAAAAGATGATAATTTAGATTTTATTCTACTATCTGTTGTTGATATTATTTGAGAAAAAAATACGTCAATAATCTTAGATGGAAAAGAAACTGAAGTAGTTGAACAAGTATTTAGTACAAAAATAAATGATAATTTAGCTGATTTAAAGAACAGGTTATCAAGAAAAAAACAAGTGGTACCAGAATTAACAAAATATTTTAGCTAATAAAAACCCCTTTATAAAGGGGTTTTTATTATATTTCAAATAAACTACCAAATAAAATAAAAATTAAATTTGCTATTTAAAATGAAAATATATAATGGAGTGGTGAGAAATATGTTCATCGCTTACTTGTTGTGTGCTACTTATGTCATAATACTAAGTGTTAAATCTAGGTCTCGTAAATTTTTTAATTTTTAATACGATAAGTATTATGGAAACAAATAAACTATTTGTAGGTGGATTATCATGGGGATTAGAATGGCAAGAAGTTAAAGATGCTTTTAAAGAATTCGGTGAAGTTGCTCACGTTAAAGTGATCAAAGATAGAGAAACTGGAAAATCTAGAGGTTTCGGTTTTGTAGAATTCACTTCTGTTGAAGAAGCTGTTAAAGCTAAAGAAGCTATGGACGGTGCTGAACTTGACGGTAGAACAATTAAAGTTGACTACGCTCAAGAAAAAGTTGAAGCATAATTCAAATTTTCAAATCAAAAAAAGAGAATACTTTAAGTATTCTCTTTTTTATTTTCACAAATTTCATAAATATTTTCTAAAAGTGCTTTCATTCCTTCAAAATCAAATCAATTATAAGCAATTCTTATTCTTGAAGCTGATAAAATAGTCATACACGTTTGAAACTCTGGATTCGCTGCATGAAAAACAGGGGCTGCAATTTGAGTGTGAAACTTTATTGTAAAAAAGTATGCTGCATTGAACTTATAATATTTAAAATGATTATTAAATTTACTTTCTGTTTGAAGTAAATTTTTTATTTTTTTATATCTATTTTGTAAAGTATGAAAGTTTTTCATTCTTTCATGCATAAATGATTCTGAATTTAATGTCTCATCAACAAGAACTTGATCAAGGTGTGAGATATTTCAAACCTTAGATAAAATTTGATATCAAATTTTATTTTCTAAACTTTCTAATACTTCCCTATCTGCTCACAAAAATCAAAGTGTTAAAAATCAGATACGTACTCATCAAACAAATGTACTTTTTAAAAAGCTGTCACATTTTGCCACGATTAGATTATTGTCTAATCTTGATAATCTTTCAAATAACGAATGCTGTATGATATCTTGTTCATAACTAAAATCCTCATAACAGTTATCAAGAATAACAACTATACTATTTCAGCCTAAGCATGATTTCTTAAGTTCATTACATAAAAATTTTAATTCTTGATCAGAAAGATTATATCATGTTGGGTTGTGTGGAAAGTTGAGTAATAGAACTTTTTTTTGATTTGTTCACAGAAGAAGTCAACTTAGAGCATTTAGATTAAATTCCTGGTTTTCATCAAACAAAGAGTAATGAACGAATTGTTCTTTGTTAAAAATAATATCGTAATTTTGCCAGTATAAGTTTGGTACAATTATATCATCAGCTTTATCAATAAAAAGCTCCGAAGCAATTCTTAGTGCGTGTGTGGCTCATGCTGTAACTACCGGAATACTAATGTTGTTATTATTGTTTTTATCTCAACGTGTTACATTCAGTCTCCAAGTTTGACGTAAGTGCTTATTTCAAAGTACTTCAGATGCTGAAAATGCGCTTATTGGAAAAGACTCATTTGCTGTAATATTTTCTGGAAAATAATTCTCATGATTATCTTGATATAAAAACCCATATTTAATATTTGTATTATATACGGTCATTCAAAGGGTTTCAGTAAAAGGAAAATTCCTTTTTTTTGCTGTATCAGAAAGAAGTCAAAATATTTGAGGATATTTTTTATATACGCCAATTATTTCATTTGATAGATTTCTATTCATAATCTTCGAATTAATAATAACATTGATAAATATAACTAAAGCATCTTAATCAAAACTTAAACGCATCCTAATTTATTTATACTAATAGCTTGACAGAAATGGAGTTAGAATAATTTTTAGCATAAAAACGTAAAATGTCCTAGTTAATTTATATTTTTAAAAGAGATTAAAAAGGTAGTATACATACTACCTTTTTATAAACTGTTATTTTTAAGCTAACAGCGTTAAGTGTCCTTTTTTTGGTTTCGATTTATTTATTGCACCACCATTGTATATAACAGTTATAGATTCCTCTAAAACTGCTATCATGTTCTCGATTGAATCTAGTTCATCATCGATGAACATCTCATTATCACATAAGCCCGATTGGTCACCATATGAAACTGCCTGATGGACGTCTTCACAATCAGGAGTAGGGCTAGCTGAATAAATCATATATCCTCTCCTTTATTTTTATTAGCCATATAGATTATAGGTATATTTTTCAGAATGCAATATTATTTGTCATAATAAATTATTCTGGTATAAAATAGCAGAAAATACCATTTACAAATTAATATATTTATGTATATTAAACCCGTGAACATTAGGTTGGCTAGGAGGCCTTATGAAAGAGCTGTATAAAATAAAATATCTAACAGTAATTATTGGTAGTGTAATTGTTCTAATTTTAGGCATATCTGGAATTAGTGTATTTAATACGACAATGAGTATCAAGAAAGCTGAGTTATTAACGTCAATTGAAACGCAAAATTCTGAACAAAAAAATAAAGTTACTTTATTAAATAACGAACGTGAGGCTGCAATAGAAGAAATTCTAAGAAAAAATGACGATGCAGAAATACAAGCAAATATAAGATCCGATACATTAGCTACACAAAATGCAATCACTATCAGTAAATTTGTAAAAAAATTTGTCGATATCAGATATGAAATGTATCTGAAAAATAGAGACACAGCAATACAACAATTAGATCCAGGTGAGAAATTACCAAAATCTTTTCGATCGAGTGACAAGCGATTAGTTATTACCTCGCTTACACCATTTGATAATGTGATTGTCTTTGAAAAAAGTGGTCTCGAATCAAATTCATTAAAAATTTTATTCGATGGATCAATTACAAAACGAAAAAAAAGTTATTCCTTAGATGAAGGAAAAATGAATTATTCGTTTTATAAAAATATTGAATCGAGTTACAAAAAAAGGAAGAACGAACTTTTTGAAAATATCGAATACAGTGAAAAAGTAATCTATCATGTTCAATATATTGAACATTGGGATTGGTACATATTAACAAAGTCTGTAAGAAAAGAAATTATCCCCGATTATGTTAAAATACCAAATAATCTTAAAAATCCAATCAGTCCTGAGTTAACAGAGATTAATATGGAATTGATTGAGAAAAAAGCATTAGAATATACTATAGAAACCTACAAGTATAATGCAATTGCACAAATTGTTTCTTTGCTATTGATTTTAGTTTTATTGATATTTTTTACACGTAAATATTATCATAATCTTCGTCTTTTAAAATCGAGCTTAATCGATTCACAAACAGGAAAAATAGATAATTATATCAAAACCGAACTACTTGGTGGAGATATGTATGAAATAGGGCTTGAATTTAATAAATTCATTGATAGTCTCTTGACACGATTTGAAGAAATTCAAACCACGACTCAAGAATTACAATCTAAACTAACAGGAACTGTTGAAGAGATTCAAAATAATGTTAAAATTGTAAGACTGAGTTCAGAACAAACTGTTCTATTAACCGATTCTGCGAACGAGTCTACTAGTGTTGCACAATCAACAGCACAAAATGCTGAAGAAATTAATGCAAAACTAGGAACTATAGTTCAGTTAGCTCAAAAAGTTGGCATCAGTACTTCGGAAGTAATAGATAGTATAACAACTCAAAATAATGATATAGCTTCTGTTAAGCAAATGATTAATGAATTTGTTCAAAATTCTGAACAAATTACAGAAGTTATTCAAATCATCCAAAGCGTTGCTGAGCAGACTAATTTACTTGCTCTAAATGCTGCTATAGAGGCAGCAAGAGCTGGAGAACAAGGTCGAGGCTTTGCTGTTGTTGCAGATGAAGTGAGAGTACTAGCATCGAAGACACATGAATCAACTGGTGAAATTCAAAATATTATGGATATCATCGTTAGTTCATCGAAAGAAATTCAATCTAGTATAGATCAAATTGGTAAAAAATCTGAGTCAAATACAGAAAATCTAACCCTTGTCGGTCAAGAATTACAATCTGTTGAAGATGAGTTTTCAGCAATTCAGTCTGAGGTGGAACAAGTTTCAACCGCATCAACTGAACAAGTTGTTACAGCAGAAAACTCATGCCAGATAATCCAAAATGTAGAAAGCAAAATGAATGAAACAATTAACATTTCAAATAGTATTGAAATTTCGATACAAGAAGTTGTTGATACAACGAAAACTCTTGATCAAAATCTTCAAGAAATGAGAAATTAAAATCGGAGGTTAAATAAAAAAACTGTCTTCTTATGAAGACAGTTTTTTAGTTTTCGTGTTTTGCGCAACGGCAGAATACAAATTTATATAAGAAGTACAATGTAAGTATTGCTGTGATTACGAACGATATAGATTCACCAATAAGTATTCATTTCATTCCAAAGTATTTAGACCCTGCAAAAACAAGTGGAATAAGTAAGAAAACTGATTTTACTATATTTAAAACCATAGAATACTTTGCTTTTCAAATTACATTGAAAACTGAATTTCCTAAGAATATCACTGCATTGAATGCAAAAAATATAGCTATAAATGTACTATAAAATTGTAATAATTCTTTCCCGTCTCATTTAAGATCAAACATTTGAATTACCAGTCAATTACAGAGTAATAAAACAAAACTAACTCAAATAACATAAGCAGATGCTAAATAAAATGACTTTAATATTGCTTCTTTAGTTCTTTCAAAATTTCCAGCACCATAGTTTTGACCAACAATTGATCAAATAGCTCAACTCATAGCAAATATATAGACAAAGACTATAGGTATAAGTCTTCAAATAACAGCCATACCAGCTACAGCATCATCTCAGTATTTAGACATTTCCTTTAAAACATATCAAGAACCAATTGGTGTAGATATATTTGTTATCATTGCTGGTATAAAAATTGAAAGAATTCATTTCATGTCGTCTTTCATTTCTGAAACTGAATGAAAAGAAAGAAAATTATGAATATATACACCATAGAAAGCCACTATAAACATTGAAACTCTTGATATTGCAGTCGCTAACGCCGCACCTTCTATCCCCATTCAAAGTACAAAGATAAATATAGGATCAAGTACTATATTTACCGCTCAAGCTACAAGAGTAGGATACATACTTCTTTTTGCATCTCAAATTCAACGTAATACTCAATTTGAAGCCATTCATAATAACATAAATGGAAAACTCACAACTGCTATCTTAAAATAACTAATTGCATAATCTAGAGTCACTCATTTTGCTCAAATAAGTTCAAGGAAAAATGGAGCAGAAAAGTAAAATATAATTGTCAATGGAATTCAGAGAGCTAGAGAAAAATAATAGATGCTCGTTGATATTTTTTTTGCCGAAATTATTTCTCATTTTCAAATTTTCTTTGAAAGAAGAGATGACATTGTAATCATAGTTGCTATTCAGATTGAAGTTAACATGAATAACAATACTCAAGCAAATCATACTGCAGCTGCGAGTTCTGATTCACCAAGTAAACTAAGAAAATACATATCTACAAAATCTACTATAAATATAGCCAGGATTCATATTGCTCAAGCGAGAGTCATTTTATTTATATGTCCAGTTATATTTCCTGTTAAAAATTTAGCCATGGTCGGTTGAATGTTTTTATTTAATTATAATATCGAGATAACTTAGTAATCAAAAGACGTTATCTCTAGAAAAAATAGTTTTTTCTAAGTTGTTAATTTTTGGATTAATTGTGAAATTAGAAGCTCATTCAAAATTCGCAGATTCTAAATTTGTTCCTGCAAATATAGTTTTTTCTAAATTTGCATACATAAAATTAGCTTTCGCTAAATATGTTTTTGTGAAATTACATTCAAATAATTCACAATCTTCAAATGAAATTCATTTTAAACTCAATTCATTGAAATAACACATTACAAGGTTACAATCATGAAAGTTAAAATTAGATAACTTCATTCTTAGTTGGGTAAAATTCATTCCAACTAATTTTGAATTCTTAAATTCGACATCATTAAATGTAGTATAATCTATGTCTACGTTTGAAAGATTACATTTATCAAAAACACAATCAATGAAATTTTTACGAGAAAAACTTCTTCCAGTAAAGTTAATTCATGTAAAATGATATCCTATAATTTCTTCTGACTTGAATATTTCCTGATAATTTTCTTCTGTTATTTTTTGCATATAATCTTATAATTTACTAATTTCTTGTTGTGGTTTGCTCATATCTACTGGATTTCATAGATATTTGGATTTTGAGCATAATATTTCTACATTTAAAAATGCCTTTACACGAGCTAAGACTTCCCTTCTGTTATAATAATCTGTATAGATGTAATCTTGTAGATCAGTTGAGATTCCCTGCGTTTCAATTCATAATCTTTTTCCAATATATACAGCTCTTTTTAAATGAAATTCTTGAGTATATAAATAACTATTTTCAACTCAAAAAATATGTTTTGCACGATAAAGAGTATCAAAAGTATCAAATCAAGCATAATCTAAATAAATATCATCTTGATTAACTCCTTTTGAAATTAAATACTTTTGCATTGTTGTAACCTCATCATAAGTTTCTCTTCAATTGTCACCTGAAACTAATATTTTATCAATCAATCATGTTTTGTACGAGCTAATCGCAACAGATAATCTATCTTTTAAAATATCACTTGGTTGACCGTTTGAAAAGACACGTGCTCAAAACACAATTCCAACTGGTTTTGCTTGTAGTTTTGTTGTATCAGTATGTATATTTCAATAAGAAAAACATAACACATAAATATTTATTAGAACGATAGCTAAAATTCATGAAAGAATCAAAATTCATAGTTTTTTTAGAATGTTTTTCATATTTAACTTAGGTTAATTATACAATCCTCTATGAAAATAAATCTTTCTTGAACAAAATGTTTACCTGAATTCAATTCTAGAAAATCTGCCTCTTTTATAACTTTTTTAAAATCTTGAAAATCAGAAAAATCGACTAAATCATCATCTTTTGCATGTATAAATGTGGTAAGATTTCAGTATTTATTAAAATTTATTAAGTTTTTATCAAAATTAAAATCTCATAATAACTCTTTACCATCTTTATATGTAGCTGAAACCATAAAGATATGCTTAATATCAAAAGAAATATCATTTTCATTTAAGTATTTAGCTAAAAATCATCCACCAAGTGAATGCGCAACAAGAATAACATTTTTGTTTAAAAATGGAATTACTTGTTCAAATCTTATTTTCCAATACTTATATTCTGCATAAAAATTATTTGGCATTTGAGGGCATAAAACTTCATATTTATCATTAGGTAAATTTTTATGTAAGTTTGTTGTCCACATGCTAAAGTGTTGAAATTCTGGATGGAAAGACCATTTATTTAAAGATTCTTCAAATGAGTTAAAATCACTTTTTGATTGTCATCAGTTGATAATTACAATTTGTTTTTTCATTTTTTAATATATTTATAATTTTAATTATGTGGATTAATATTTTCATAATCTATCTCATTAGATGGATAGTCAGTTACTTCATGAAAAAACTGAATTAAACCTAAAACAGCTACACCAATAAAAACAAGGATAGCTAAAATAATTTTTCCAAATTTTTCTAATAATTCTTTATTAAATTTCATAATATTTTTTGATTAAAATAACTGACCAATAATAAGAAAATAAACAAAAAAAACAAATTTATTGCAATATTCGAAAAAAGTATATTATTGGCTGACTTAATACTAAAAATAGAAGATGGAATGATGGGTAATTTACAAGAAGTCTGAGCTTGAATTAGACGAAAAAGCTCATTCAATAAATAGACTAATTGAAGAAGCAAAAAAAGAAGGAATAACGCTCAAAGTGTATAAACCTGAGCAATTTGACATTATAGTGACTAAAGATGACAGAAAGAGTATTCGAGTTGATTGAGAAATAAAAAATTTACCTGATTTTATACTACCAAGAATGTGATCAGGTACAACATATTTTGCACTTGCAGTTATTAGGCATTTAGAAAGACTTTGAGTCTACGTTGTAAATTCAAGTGAAGCAATAGAAATGGTAAAAGATAAATTATTTTCATTTCAAGTATTAGCTGAAAATAATTTACCAGTACCAAAAACCATGCTCGCAAAATTTCCAATTAATGCCGAATTAGTAGAAAATCAAATCGGTTTTCCAACTGTAATTAAAACATTATCAGGTTCACAATGAAGTGGAGTATTTCTATCTGAAGATAAAAAAAGTTTTCAATCAACTATGGAAATGATTGAAAATATCTGAAATGATAAAAATTTAATATTTCAAGAATTCATAGCGAGCAGTAAATGAAAAGACTTAAGGGTTCATGTAGTATGATGAAAAGTTATAGCTTGCATGGAGAGAAACTGAGTTGAATGAGATTTTAGAGCAAACTATTCACTTGGATGAACGGCAAAAGAACATCCTATAACACCAGAAATTGAATGGTTAGCATCGCAAAGTGCTCAAATGTTATGATTGGAAATTGCTGGGATAGATTTGTTATTTGATAATGATCATTTCAAAATCTGTGAAGCAAATTCTTCGCCATGAATGAAATGAATAGAATCTTGTACGCAGGTAAATATTCCAAAAGAAATATTTACTTTTATCAAAATAAGACTTGGTATTTATAATTAATAAAATATTTATTTAAAAATGAGAAATAATAAATAATAAATTTTGTTTTCTCTCATTTTTATAGATAATGAAATTATTATCTTTAATAAAGAATGATGAACACTACTAAAACACTTGTATTTTTAGATACAGAAACAACAGGTATAATTAAAAATGAAAAAAATGAAATTATCTCGAATTGAGATATGATTCAATTAGCATATAGAAAAATCGAAAACGAAAATAAATCTGATGAAAATATTTTTGTAAATACCGATACTGAAATGGCTATTTGAGCAATGGCTACTCACTGAATTTATCCAGAATTACTTGAAAAAAAATCTTCTGGGAAATATTTAAAAGATATTGAATTTGATACTGAGGTTTTTAAAAACAATGTATTAATCGCACATAATTCTGCTTTTGATATCGAGGTATTAGAAAGATCTGGAATTGATTGTAATAAAGAAGTAATTGATACTTTAAAAGTAGCTAAAATATTACTTTCAGAAGGGATTTTCGAAGAAGTAAAATGAAAAAATCCAGAGTACGTAAATATGCAATACTTAAGATATTATTTTGAATTATTTGAAATTTTAGATGAAAATGGACAAGCTGAAGTAACAACAGCTCATGATGCATTTGGTGATGTTGTAGTTTTACAAAGAGTATTTGCTGCTATGTTTGAAATAATCAAATCAAAATTAAATATTTCTGATGATGAAGTTATTGAACTGATGATTAAAATGACTGAAAAAGAATTTTTACTTATCAAAAATATGGCTTTTGGGAAATATAGAGGAAAATCTTTCGAAGAAGTAGCAAAATTAGATCCAAACTACTTAGATTGGATTATCGGTGCTGACTTTACAGAAGATATAAAATATACCTGTAGTGTTTGGCTATGAGATACTGAAGATGTAAAATTTTTCAATTAAAAATAAAAAAAGATAACTTTAAAAGTTATCTTTTTTTATTTAATTAATCTATAAGTCTCCCTCCCCACTCAATTACTGAAAATCATTTTCTATCAAAAGGTATTAAACTTTGTTTTTTTACACTTTTTTTCTCATCTAATTTCTCTAAATGCATAAATACTCTCATCATACTATCCGGTTTTGGTGAGACAGAAATTGGAGCAATTTTATTAAAATCTTTTGTTTGTATGAAGTTTATGAAATAATATTTTGAATCTTGCATATTTGGAACCCAAAATTCTTTAAAATCTCAAATTTCTTTTTCATTCATTCAAATAAAAGAAAGTTTTTCAGTTAAAAATTCATCAATATTTTCCCTTTTAACAACAAAACCATCTTTAGGAAAAGTATAATTTAAAATATCTTCCCAAAAAAGATATTCATAATTTTGATCAGTATCTAGATGATAAAGCTCTCAATCAGGTTTTGCTGTAACTTTCCAATTTCAAGTATACAAAGGTATCGAAATGAGATTTTTCGGTTCCCAATTTAATCGAACATCAACTGTTTGCTTTTTTTCTGGATAGAGATAGATAACTGGTTTTGCTCAACAAGCTGATGGCGAAGCAGTAGCATACGAAATCACTAGTTGCTTTCTTCATAGTGGATCGTTCCAAAGTAGAACTTGTTTATCTTGAGCATATTCATCATAACTCAAGTATTCGATTTTTTGACATTCAGGATCATTTTTTATCATATCTGGATCTGATAAACAACCATTTATATCCACTGTAGTTGTATAAAGATACTTATACATATCTTGTAAAATTTGTGATTGTTTTGTAAATGTATAAATTTTTTCATTCTCAGTGGTGTTTTCTAAAAGCTTGATATCTTTTTCAGAAAAATCTAAAACCAAACTATGAGATGTCTTTCAGGCATCTTTCCAAGATAATCACTCCTCACGCATCTTAGTTTGACTTACGTAGCGTTTTCAAATCGGTAACTGGTAAGCACTTACATCATATGCAAAACTATTATTTCTTACTCAGCAACTTGAACCATCTCAGTAGGCATAATAATGATCCGATTCAAAAGTAGTTATATTACCTTCTGTTAAAAATGGAATATCTAATGTATATAAAACGAGTGAATTATCTTCAAGTTGTAAAAAAATTCAATCAGACTGAAGTATTCCATAATCATCATCAATTATTGATAATTCTTTTAGTTCTTCTTTTGAATATTTTTCATTTTTGTCATAAAATGAAGTATTTTTAAATTCTTTATATTTTGAATCTCCCCAATCAGCATTTTTATTTTCAATATATAAATTATATCAAGTTTGCCTACTGACATCTGAAAGTTTTGTTAAATTTTCAATGTTATATTATTTATGAAGTTTTTTAAATAATTTCAGATTATATTCTTTATTATTTTTTGAAAATTTAATATTTTCTGGATAAACATATTTATTTAATAAAATATCTAAATCAAAGTAATCTTCTGCAAATTCTACACTATTACTAAATGCTAATTTCATTTTTTCATCAGTTGATTTATCTTTGATAAAATGATCTCAAAAAATCCAACTATTTGAAAGTCACTGAATATAAAATAAGTTTTTTCAATTTCTTAAAAAATAAAGATTATCAACTCACATAAATCTATATGGTACGATTTTTAAGAGTAAGAATTCATAATTTTCTCAATTTTTTGTAGTAACCATTCCTAATTTTTCATAAGTTTCATCTCATTGCACATAAGCATATCTTTTTGTACTCTTTGATACTTCTTTTTCTATAATTCAAATTGGTTCTATTTTTTCCCAATTTTCAAGAAAATTCACAGATGTAATTATTTTTTTCTTAATAATTTTTTCTGTACTATTTATTTCTATAAAATCATTTTTTTCTACTTTATTAATACTGGTTTTATTTTCAACTGAATTATCAATATCAATAATACTGTCATTATTTGAAAATCAACAAGATGTTAAGAGTAAACAAAATCCTATAATTAAGATACCTCCTTTTTTCATATTTGCCTTTATTAAAATATATTTCATATAGCATAACCTTTTAAAATTATAAATCAAAAAAACTTCCTGAAAAGGAAGTTTTTTTTAGTCTGTAGTAAGTTTAATTGGATGTTTCATCTCAAATGGCTGACTATTTCTATCAATTCATTTTAATGTAACATAGAATTCTGGTTGAGCTTGTATATCTGATCAAGGTACAGTAATTGAAAAATTTCACTCGTAATCACTTCTAGCTCTCACAAGTGTATCTGTGTACGTATTTCCATTAATGACAATTTCTATAATATCTCAAAGTGAAATATCTTTATTTTTAGCATACGTTCTTCATGAAATAGTAATATTTTGTGTAGCCTCTAGAGTAGATAAATGATTATCTCAAGCAATACTTTTAACAGAAAAAAGTCAATGAGGTTCTGCTTTATTTATTTGTACAACGTCTGTTCATCTTCCTACTGCGACAGTAGATCAATATTTAACAACAGCATAAGTAATAATTTGCGGAAAACTATCTCATCAAGCATGTTCAAAGAATAAGTCTCTAGGAACAGGTATGCTATATCAAAATTTCCTATTTTCTCAATCAAATGTCATTTCTTCAGATTTATAATGTCTTCAATTAATTTCAATTAAAACATATCATGTAATGTCATCTTTAATTGGACTTCCTGATCAGATAGAACAGTTATTAGGTTCAGAGTTAACATAAATATAGTCATCATAATACTCATTAAATCATATAGTTCCATCATCATCCTCTCAAATTCTTCAAAGATCATTATTAACTACTCTATTCCCTGTAGGAATCGGATCTAGCCATTCTACTAATTGTGGTATAGATGGAGCTGGTATACTTCATCCACCTCAAGAAGAAGAAGAAGAAGAAGAAGAAGCTGTAGTTCCAGGTTTTTTATTTAAGATAACATCAGTTGTTAAATCTTTGTCTTCAGAAAAGATAACTTCAATATCTGGTTCTTCAGAAACAACTGTTCCTGTATAGATTTTTTGAAGATTATCTACTAACGTTGTTGAATCAACTGTTG
>CAJXJP010000021.1 GCA_913055215.1 uncultured Candidatus Altimarinota bacterium
ATATTTTTTGATTTTATTTTAAAAATATAATTATACTCTTTGTGTTATTTATTAATACTTTTGAATATGAAAAAAATAGATATGCATTTTCACTCAACTCATTCTGATGGGAGAAATACAGAAGAAGAACTTTTACAACATGCTCAAACAAAAAAAGTAGAATTTTTAGCACTCACGGATCATGACAATATTTCAAGTGGTTTTCGTGAAAAAGCTGCAAAATATGGAATACATAGTTGTGAGTCTGTAGAGATTTCAGCGAGAAATTATCAGGACGAAAAAAGTCTCCATTTAACATGTTATACAAAACATTTTTCTCATGATGTTCATGCTATTTTGAACAATGTGCGTGAAGCGAAAAAAGGGAATTTAGAGACACAAATCATCGCGCTGCAACAATCAGGGTTTCAGATTACAATGCAAGAATTATACGATTTTTGAAAAAGTTGTAATAGAAATATTTCTGCGCTCAATAAATATGATATTGCATCGATTCTATATCATTCTAAGATAAATAAACAGCATTGGATTCAATTGAACAATGGAATCGATTTATGACTCAATGATTTTTATTTACGTTATTTCAAAAGAGAAGGAGAACAATTTTCAGTTTTTTGAGTTCTTGTTCCTGAATACGAGCCAAGTCTAGAAGTCTGCAAACACATTCAACAAACCCATGATGCTATTTTATCTATTGCGCATCCGAATTTTACATTTAAAAAATGAGTTGATGAATTTATATCAAGTCTTCCAACTTATATTGAAAATGCCTGAGTCAATGCTCTCGAAATTAATTCAAAAGCTTCAAAACTATGGATAGAATCTATTATCAAAGAAGCAAAAAAACATAATTTATATATAACTTTTTGAAGCGATAACCATAAAATCTGATCTCCTGATAATAAACATGGTGATTTTACTGAACTGAACCCTCATATTACTGAATCTTTCATCACACAAGAATTTGATAAATATAGAGATTTCATCCTTTCTTCAGAAAAAAATAATTTATAATTCATCTTATTTCTTTGTTTGTCAATTTAAAGCATATTCAAGTTTTTGACTCTTTTTCATAAAATCATACTATTATTGTATATATTTTTTTACTGTATTTTTATGACGAAAAAAGGATTTACTCTAGTAGAGTTGATTGTTGTCATTACGATAATAGCGATTTTATGAACGATTTCATTTGTATCGTTTCAGTGATATTCTAAAAGTGCTTCTGATAGCAAAACAGTAGCAGATATTTCAAATACTCATAAAAAAATTGCGCTCTTTAAGGTTGAATCGTGATTTGTCCCAAAACCAGACAACTCTATTCATGTCTATGCGGGTCCTGCAAATATCATCACATTTCAAGGAGACGTCTGAAAATCAGTAAAATGAATTCTAGACATATGATATAAACTAGAAAATACATCTGAACAAAACTATAAGTACTCAACAAATGGTACTCAAAGGCTGCATACTCTGATTGGTTATTTAGAAGCGCCATATAGTGGAATCCTACCAAGCACTTTTGCTGACTCTTCACAAAAATATTTATATTTTAAAGGAGACGATATTGTTACGCTTTTTGATGAAAATAATGAATATGTCTCAGATGATATTCTCGATATAAAGAAAGATAAAATCTCTGCCTATCTGGGAAGAAAGGAAAAACAACAAAATATTGATACTGATTCTGGAAATAATATTATAGAAAATATTCCGACAGAAATCATAAAAAACACCTCTCCGGTTATAGAAATACCAACTGATCCGACAACTCCAACACCAAGTTATAACTCATGTAACGCTGGAACATTAACGGGAACAAATGGAAATTATCCATATTCAAATATTGCCCACAATGCAAATGGTTCTAGTATCATTGATGTAAATATTTCAAACTGATCTCAAAAATATACTGCAGATATTAGTTGTACTGACTGAACTGCTACAATAGTTTCAGAATCTGCAAATGCTATCACTTGTAATACACATTACGAATTATCTTGAAACGTTTGTAGTAAAATAGCATATAACTCTTGTAAAGACATAAATGCAAGATATCCAAGCTTATGAAATGGCAACTATACAATTAATCCAACTGGATCAAAAGAAATTGTAGTTACTTGTGATATGGCAAACGGATGATGGACAAAATATTTAGATATAAAAGCTACATATTCGATGGATGATGCAAAATCATGTTTTGATGGAGACATTATAAATAACAGCCAACTTGAATGTATTAATCCATGGAAAAGTGGAATCATATGAACTCAAGTAAAAAATATTCTTCATGAAAATGCAAATATTACTTCAGCTGATGCCGTTACAGGGAAAGTCTATACATTTAATATCAACGCTTCCACAAATCCTGTTTGGACTGATGGTGACTCTTCACGGACATGTTACTGAAATCAGGGGTATTTTACAGCCATGTATGGAGCTGGAACAAGAGTCTATTCTAAAGAGAATATAACACGGGTTCGGTTCTGAAAAAATTTCTGTAGAGATAATTTGCCTGCGTCACGGTATCCTGGATGAATTGCTGGAGACTCATATATGAGCTATTCGTCAATTCACTCACCAGAAGCTGGTCCTATGCCATGAAACCGGGAATCTGCTCCTAAAAAAATGTCCTTTTGGATTAAATAAAAAAACACTCTTAAAAAGAGTGTTTTTTTTGTATATTAATTGATGGATTATTCCAGACTTTGTCAATCTAAAAATATCCTTTTTTTTGACTGTTTTCATATAAATATTAGTATTATTTAAAATATGTCTTAATCTCCGATTTTTATGAACAGAAAGGGATTTACACTAGTAGAATTAATAGTAGTTATAACAATAATTTCTATTTTATGAACGATATCTTTTGTTTCGTTTCAAAACTATGCAAGTGACGCCAGAGATAGTAAGACTATTTCTGATTTATCTAATGCATATAAAAAAGTTGTTTTATTTAAAACTGAAACAGGGATTTTTCCTAAACCTGATAATCCTGTAGAAGTAAATGCAGGGACTGGAAATATTATTACATTTCAATGAGAATTTTGAGAAAGTGTAAAAAGAATTTTAGACTATGGTGAAACGATTCTTGATTCTGAATGAAATAATTATAAATATGCAACTAATGGGAAATTTTGACTGTCATCAACAATAGGTTTACTTGAAAATTCAACATCATTTTTTTCAAATCAAACTCACGCAGAAGATTCTAGTAAATTTCTCTATTTTAAATGAGACGATGTTCTTACTCTTTTTGATGAAAATAACAAATATGTATCTGATGATGTATTTGATTTACAAAAAGAAAAAATTATAGCTTATCTTGGACAAAAAGAAAAAAAACCTGAAAAAGATATTTTATATGGGAAAAATGTTATTAAAAATATCCCAAAAAACATAAAAATTAATAGCCCGCATTTTATTCCATACAAATCTTGTCCTGCAGGGCAATTTTCAGGAAGTTTTGCGACATATCGTCATTGAGAAATAAATAATGAAAATACTGAAACATTAATAGTGGAAAGTCCTAGAACAGGATGAAAATCTGTCTCAACTGGAATCGTTTTATGTACTGATGGAGTTGCTAAACTTGTTAGCGATAGAAGAACATATGTTTGCGACATGTACTACACAGCTACTAGTAGAGGATGTAATCCAACAACTTATGAATCTTGTAAAGAAATTAAAACATTATTTCCTGACACCACTAGTTGAGCCTATAACATCACACCTGCATGAGGAAGTAATATGTCAGTTACTTGTGACATGGAAACTTCTTGAGGTGGATGGACTGTAGTTTTTCATTGATATCCAAGCCATATTATACATGAAAATTCTATTCAAACTGTAGATATTTGAAATAATATTAGCTGAAATGAAATGTTAGTTAAATACGTTCATCATGACTATCAAGTCTCATCAAAATTAACATGAACAACGCTGCTTTCAAAGAAATTTTCAGAATATTATAAAGATTTATTAAATGCTACTGATTCTTCAAATCCAAAGATTACTTTTGATAATTGAATCCAATTAGTTACTAATAGTTTCTTTTACGGTTATGGAAATGTCCGGAGAGTTTTTGCTGCCCCTACATATACGAATAGAGGCTGAAGAAATATGTTCATTGGAAGATGAGCTGTTTTAAAAGATGGGACTTTATCTGAAAGTCACGTATGACAGCCTTATACATGAATTGTTCAACCATGTGATTGGCCTTCAACTAAAAATTCTTGAGCAGGGAATTCAGAATGTCTTTATAATAATGGTACTCACATATTAGATGACACAATACAAGAAAGTATTTCTTGATTAACACTAAAAAAGTGGCAAGAAGTAAAAGTATACTTTAGATAAATATATTAAAACATGAACAACAAAGCCTTTACACTCGTAGAATTAATCGTAGTGATTACGATAATTGCTATTTTAGGAACAATTGCATTTGTTTCTTTTCAAAATTATTCATCTCAAGCAAGAGACACAAAAACCATTTCAGATTTAAACAATGCTCATAAAAAAGTAGCTTTATTTAAGTTAGAATCTGGATTTGCTCCAACACCTGATAATTCAACTGAAGTTTTAGCTTGAGCCTGAAATATTATTACTTTTCAATGAGAATTTTGAGAAAATGTTAAAAGAATATTAGACTATGGTGAAGTCATTACAGATTCAGAAGGGAATAATTACAAATATGCTACTAACGGAAAAAATACTTTATTTTCTCTCATAGGTTTTCTAGAAACTCCTTCAGCTCAAAATCTGCTTTATTCAAGTAGTTTTGCAGATAATTCTAAAAAATTCCTTAAGTTTAAATGAGATGATATTTTGGTAATTTTGGATGAAAATAATGAATTTTTAGCAGATGATGTTTTAGACTTACAACAAAGTAATGCTGTTGCCTATATAGGAAAACACGAACAAGTTACTGATAATTCATCTGGAAAATCAGTAGTTATTAATATTCCTCAAAGAATTATAAAAAACCTTCCTCAAGATAGACTTGTAATTGAAACCTCATTTTCATCATGTAAAGAAATTCTTGATAATGGAAAATCCCTTTGAACTGGCCCATATTCAATAATTCTAAACAAAAAAAGTTACAATGTCTATTGTGACATGGAAACTGATTGAGGTGGTTGGACGCTTGCTTCTACTTTTGATACTGACGGAGGAGGGAATTGGAGTTTTTCAGCTTCAAATAATTTATGAAATTGGACAAATGACACTTTATTCTGAGAACAAAACGTAACAAATCCATACAAAAATATAGAGCAAAAATATATTGCATACACAGATATTATTGCAAATGATATTAACTTCGTAAGAGCTTCCGATCAAAAAAATTTATTACAAACAAAAAACTGTAATATAAATTCAACAATAAAAAATCTATTTCTCAATAAAGCGTGGCAAACAGACAATCCTATTCCTCTTTGTGGATTAGATAAAATTGTTACTGACAAGAGTTTTGATCATACTTTCTACAATTCAACAGCTGGATCAAAATCAGCCACAAACTTCTGAGCACTTTCGATAAAAGTAAGTGATGCCTCTGCAGGGAATATTTTTGATGATAATGCTTTGATTACGACAACCAATTGAGATGTTGGGTATATTGGATGAATACAAACAAAATGAGACACTGGAGCCTATAAATGAGTTTCAGATGGAGACGGAGACTGGAATAATCCTAGTCAGTCTAACTATGCAATACTAATGTATATCAGATAATATTAAAATATGAATAAAAAAGCCTTTACACTCGTAGAATTAATCGTAGTTATTACTATAATTGCTATTTTAGGAACAATTGCATTTGTTTCTTTTCAAAATTATTCATCTCAAGCAAGAGACACAAAAACCATTTCAGATTTAAACAATGCTCATAAAAAAGTAACTTTATTCAAAATAGAATCTGGATTTGCTCCAAAGCCTGATAATTCAACTGAAGTTATAGCAGGGGCCTGAAACCTGATTACTTTTCAATGAGAATTTTGAGAAAATGTAAAAAGAATTTTAGACTATGGTGAAGTCATTACTGATTCAGAAGGAAGTAATTACAAATATGCTACTAATAAAACATCTACTGAATATAGTTTTATTGGTTTTTTAGAGTCTCCAACTGCTCAGACTTTAATGCCAACAACTTTTGCAGATACAACTTCTAAGTTTTTAATTACTAAAGGAGATGACATAGTAACTATTTTAGATGAAAATAATAAGTTTATAGCATGAGATCTTTTAAATACGCCTATCAATTCTCAAACTTATTTATGAAAAAAGAAACTTCAGTCTCAAGGAAATCGTCCAACATTTTCTTCATGTAAAGAAATTCTTGACCTAGGAGTTGGGACATCAGATTGAATATATCCCGTAGAATTAAACAGTACTATAAAAAATGTATACTGTGATATGACAACTGATGAGGGAGGTTGGACACTAGCATATCAATATAACGGTAATGCTACTGAAAATGATTTATTCGCAAATGAAAGCGCATTTTGAGATATTAGTGATATAAATACAACCGAAGCAAAACTTTCGACTGAAGATATGAAAGCTATAATGCAAAATAATAAAGAACTTAGATTTCAATCGACGACTAAAAATAATACTTTTTTTATGAAATATTCAGATATTTCGACTCTAAGTATGAACGTTCAGCATTCTTATAATATTTCGATTAGAAATAAATCACGGCCAGAATGAATATGGAGTCCTTACTATGATACGCATCCACATTTTGTATTATTTACAGGAATAACAACCAATAGATACCCTAGCGTATGCTTGAAAAATACTTATGATAGAACTGAGTACGGAGTATATTTCGAAGATAAAAAAAGATGGCGTACATATTGTTTAGACGGCTCTTCTACATGGAGCCCTTTCATTAAACGGTCATGAGGTCAAAATTGAGAATCAGGTTCTATTTGGATGCGTTAAAAATATATTAATTTAATTATTCTTTTTATGAACAAACAAGCCTTCACACTCGTAGAATTAATCGTAGTTATTACTATAATTGCTATTTTGGGAACTATTTCATTTGTTTCTTTTCAAAATTATGCAAGTACTGCTAGAGATGCAAAAGTTATATCTGATCTGAGTAATGCTAATAAAAAACTGGCTCTTTTTAAGATTGAATCAGGATTTGTGCCTAAGCCAGATAATGCCGTAGAAGTAATAGCTGGAGCATGAAATATTATCACGTTTCAGTGAGAATTCTGAGAAAATGTAAAAAGAATTTTAGACTACTGAGAAGCAATCAATACTCCTTTATGAAATAATTATAAATATGCTACGTCTGAAAATTTTTCAAAATCTAGTATAATCTGATTTTTAGAAAATCCATTTGCTCATTCTTTCTCTCTTCAAACATTTGCAGATGAAAATAAGAATTTTATTATCACAAAAGGGGATGATATCGTAACACTTTTTGATGAAGAAAATAAGTTTGTTTCATGAGATATTCAAAATTTAAAAAATTGAGAAAAAACTTACTTATGAAAACAAGAATTAAATTCAGAATGAAATCAAGCGGCATTACGTTCATGTAAACAAATCCTAAACTTAGGAATTTCTCAAACAAGTGGTACATTCAAGTTAAATATTAACTGAAATATTACCGATGCTTACTGTGACATGACAACAGATGGGGGAGGATGGACTCTTTTAGGTGTTCATGGAAATACCTGAACAGGATCAAGCCCAGAAATATTTTTCTCTGGAACAGGATCATTTAATAATGCAATAGAGGATTACGCATCTAAAGATACTTGGGCAATCCCGTTAAATGCATTAGTTACCGGTTCATTTGAACTTGCTACAACTGTTCAAACAGCTACTCAGTCTCAAGATTTATCAGTACAGTCTAAATTTGGAAAGAATTTAACTTTTGGTATTTTAAAATTCCCAAATCATAAATATTTAGATACCTATACAAATACTGAACTTAGACAAATGGAACCATTAAATGTTCTACACAAGTGTTATGAATACGAAGAATACAATAGAAAATTAAGTAAAATTGAAACTGACTTAAAGGACAGTAATGCAAAAAAACAATTTACAACTGATGAAAATTTCAGCACTTGGTCAGAAGATGTTTGGCACTGGAATAAACTAAATAATATTTATTTTCGCCCAAGTTATACTTTTTGTGGAGATGATATTTCTATCAATCCTGGGTCTGATATTCAAACCATTTTCTGGGTACGTTAATTTATATATAATTTATTATCATGAACAACAAAGCCTTCACACTCGTAGAATTAATCGTAGTTATTACTATAATTGCTATTTTGGGAACTATTTCATTTGTTTCTTTTCAAAATTATGCAAGTACTGCTAGAGATGCAAAAGTTATATCTGATCTGAGTAATGCTAATAAAAAACTGGCTCTTTTTAAGATTGAATCAGGATTTGTGCCTAAGCCAGATAATGCCGTAGAAGTAATAGCTGGAGCATGAAATATTATCACGTTTCAGTGAGAATTCTGAGAAAATGTAAAAAGAATTTTAGACTACTGAGAAGCAATCAATACTCCTTTATGAAATAATTATAAATATGCTACGTCTGAAAATTTTTCAAAATCTAGTATAATCTGATTTTTAGAAAATCCATTTGCTCATTCTTTCTCTCTTCAAACATTTGCAGATGAAAATAAGAATTTTATTATCACAAAAGGGGATGATATCGTAACACTTTTTGATGAAGAAAATAAGTTTGTTTCATGAGATATTCAAAATTTAAAAACGTGAGAAAAAACTTATTTATGAAAAAAAGAACTTATCTCAGAAAGTTCAAAAGTCGTACTTGAAACTTGCCAACAAATTTTAGACCTATGAGTAGATTCAACTGATGGAATATATAAACTCAATCTAAGCTGATGAATTAGAGAAACATATTGTGATTTTGATGAAAATTGAGAGGCGTGGGCTTTACTGTTGACAGCAGATAAAAATTCAACTGCTTTTGGAAATAATGATAAAGAAATAAATCAATGGCACAAAAAGGATCTTCTATGAACTATTCCTCAAAATTCTGCTGAAATTTACCAAGATATAGACTATAAATCTTCTGCATATTCAGAATTACCCACATCTAAGATTAAACTTTGTATGATTGATTCAACAAAATGTTATACATTTTATCATCAACAAGATATTTCGCTTTTTGATTTTTATGATCAAAATATTACATTCAAAGAAGCAGGGTACAATACTTATAACGTAGAGCCATATGAATATAAAAAAGAAAAAATAGAAAAATATGAACAATCTTTCTGAGATTATAAAGTTTATGAATATAAATGTGCTTGGTTATGAATAAATAAAATGACTAAATGGGACCATATATCTAGTGGTATGTGATTACTAATGGATAATGATGGTTGATGTGAGCATGATATGGCTGCAAATGATGGACATTATGATAACTGAGCATTTTGAGTAGGATTAAACTCTTGTAGTGATGGAAGCACAAAAACACCAAAAGAAGAACGTGAATCATTCTGCTGAACATGAGGAAGTACTTCGAAAAGTGGAATCCAAAGAAATATTAATAACGTTGGTGGAAGTTCAACAATTGTCTGACCATGGGTTGTTTGGGGGAAATAATTTTTGATTTTTTATAAAGAATCTTAATAAAAAGACTTTTTACTGAATTGTTGTTTACAATTTTTGAGCAAAAGGTCTTTTTATTTATTTTATTTTAAAATTTAATTAATATAAAATTAATATCGTGAGCGATTTATTGTTATATTAATAACATCATATAAAACTATAGGTTTTGGCTCTATTAAAGTAAAACAATTTTAATTATAACATCTATATAAAAAAGTAAAATATGATGTATTAGAGTAAATTTGACAAACCTATGAAAAATATGTAAAACACTATAGTATTTTTTAACATAAACAAGTATGAGTTCATCTAAAAATTCGATTTCTAGAATGATTAATTCTGGGAAAGAAACTCTTGGAAATATTGGAAAAACTAGGGCTATTTTTATGGCTGCTGTATTAAATGCATTAGTCGGATGTAATAGTTGAGATGGTGATAGTTCATCAGTGGAAAAACCACAAGATGCTATTCAAAAAGTAAATGCCCAACTTGGATCAGTATCAAAAAATGTTGTTGAAATAGAAATTACTGATAGTAACGGTACAAACCATACTATCCCTCAAAATCAATTTACAAAATCATATATCGAATCTCTTCCAGAATGAGATTTTTCATATTCTGTTGTATTAGATGGATTTACTACAAAAATCCAATGATTAGATTCAAATAAAACTCAAATTTTATCACAATACGCAAATGAAATAACTGATTATATAAAAGAAAATAATTTAAATTCTGATGGGATTAGAAAATTTTTAAAAGAAATTTCACTTCCGGATTTAAATGGTGACAATGCTGTAGATGAAAAAGATATTACATTATCTTTACCTGCAGATTTTTCTGCTCCTCAATTTTTAAAAGATTATTGTAATCTTTTAGAAAATTGAGCAACAGAATCAGAAAAAGTAGAATTAATCAAAACAGAATTTACTCAAAAAAATATTGTATCTACGATAGAAACATCAGATAATTCAACAGGAGAAATCTCAATCATATTAAAACCATCTTCTGCGAACCGTGTTATTAGATATGAAATCGTATCAACTGATGTACAAACTTCTTCAAGATCTTTCATGGCAGCATATGCACAATCAAATCAAGAATTAATACAATGACAAGAAGTAAAACTACAACCAGGAGAAAAAGTTATTTATTCTGAATATGATCCTGTTTTAGATGTTGAATCTGCAAAAAAAGAGATTAAAAATGAACTACACAAACCTCAACTGAAAGTTTCTGCTTTTGATTTATTAGAAGATGGAAAAATAAATGGTCAGTTAGAAACTCAATACGATGCGGTAACAAACTTTACTATTACAGATACTTCTACAAAAGGTCTTTTTACGTTAAATAGTGATGGAACTTTTGAATATACAGGATGAGCCGATCAATTTTGAACAGATACAGTTCAAGTATCTTTTGAATCTGCAGGAAAAACCTATACAACTCAAATTCAATTTAATATTGAATCTGTCAATGATATTCCTGAATCAAAAAATGCAAATTTAGGAACATTAGATTTTGGTCAAACAAGAACTCTATCAGTAAACGATATAGCTCAAGACAAGGATGGTGATACTCTTCAAATCCTTATGGCATCTACAACAAATGGTTCTACCATTTCATTAAATTCAGATGGGACAATTACATTTACAGCTGATACAGAAGGACAATGACAAATTATTGCAATGGTTACTGATAATAAATCAGATGCTGTTTCAATTCAAATCAACTATAATGTTAAAGCAAAAATTATTGATAAATCATTACTTATAACAACTCTAGATAATTATAGAAATGATTACGACAATGGAACATCTCTATACACACCTTCTAGTTATGCCTCATTTAAAGCAGCATACGAAACAGCGGTAACTACTTTAAATAATGATGGTGCAACAAAAGAAGATGTAAACTCTGTAATTAATGATTTAAATAATACAAAAAATGCACTTGTTGCATTATCAAATAAATCTGAACTAAATGAAGCAATTCACTTTGCCGAAGCAGTATCAGATACACAATATACTGCTCCAACTTTTGCTTCTATGTTAGCAGTTCTTGCTGAGGCAAAACTCGTTCAATCAAATTGAAATTCTACTCCTGCTGAAGTACTTGTGGCAACTACTAAATTAAATGACAGTATTGATGACTTAGTTGATATCGCGACAACTGCAAATATTAGTGCGTTAACATCAGAAATTAATATTGTAAAAGCACTTAATAGTTCTTCTTATACAAATGCTTCATTTACTGCATTAGAAACTGCTCTATCAGCTGCTGAATCAGGGATTACAAGTCACCAGCAAAAATTACTTAGTGATTCAGAGGCAAGAGCATTAAAACAAAACTTAGTAAATGCAAAAAATGGACTTATCCTAAAAAATAGAGCTCCAAGTTCTACAACAATCCTGAATATTACTGAAAATGAAGGAGTAAGTATTAACTTAGATCTTAGTGGAAATTTTTCTGATTTAGATGGTGATTCTTTAACTTATTCACAATCGGGACTTCCTTCTGGATTGACTTTAAATTCAAGTACTGGAAAACTAACATGAACCTTAGCTGAAGTTACTACAAACAAAAGCTATAATGTTACCGTAACTGCTACCGATGGGGAATTAACAGCATCTGAAAATTTTGTTATTTACGTTAACAATGTAAATAATGCTCCTGAAGTAAAAGATATTCCTACTCTCAATATAGAAGAATGAAAAACTCTTTCTTTAATACTATCTAATTATTTTTCAGATAAAGATGGTCAAAACTTAACATTTAGCTCAACAGCTGGATCTATTTCAAATGGTATTTTTACATTTAATGCTCCTGAAGTAACTGATAATACTCCAGAAACAATTACTATCTCTGCAACTGATTGAGAAGAAAGTGTTTCAAAAACATTCACAATAAATGTTTTAAATATAAACAAATCTCCTGAATCAGTGACAATTTCTAATAAAATAATCAATGAAGGAGATACTCTAAATATTACACTTTCAGATTATTTCTCTGATCCAGATAATCAAAACTTAACTTATAGTTCAAATTTAGGGACTATTACAAATGGTATTTTTAACTTTAATGCCAGCGAAGTGACAACAAACACTGATTACACAGTTACCATTACTGGTTCAGACTGAGCGTTAACTACTTCAAAATCATTTACAATAACTGTTAATAATGTTAACAACGCTCCTACTGTTAGTACAATACCGACTCAAACAGTAAATGAGGGAAATACTGTTACCTTGACACTTTCAGATTATTTCTCTGATGCGGATAATCAAAATCTAGTATTTAGTTCAAATTTAGGAACTATTACCAACTGAGTTTTCAGTTTTACTGCACAAGAAGTAAATGCAAATTCTACTGAGACTATTACTATTTCTGCAACTGATTGAGAAGCATCAGTTTCTGAAACATTCTTTATTAATATTAAAGATGTAAACAAGGCTCCGACAGGAACAAATATTGCTGATGTTTCTGGAACAGAAGGAACAAACTTTAATAAAGATATTTCAAGTAATTTTAATGACTTAGATAATAATACATTAACATTTACAGCAAATGGTCTTCCAAATACCTTAAGCATGGATTCAAATACTGGTATCATATCTGGAACTCTCCCAGGTGTTGACTTAACAACGCCTTACTCTGTTACCATTTTTGCAAGCGACTGAAATTTATCAACATCAAAATCTTTTACTCTGACAGTAAATCATATCAACCAAGCTCCTACCGCTAATTATGATTTTGTATCTCCAGAAATTAATGAAGGTCTTACACTAAGATATGATTTAAATAATTTATTTAATGATGTTGATAGTAACTTAACATTTACAATCGCAGAAAATAACGCAACTGTTGTATGAAATGAAATTGTATTTAATACACCTAATGTGCCATACAATAGTAATTTCTTCTTTACAGTAACTGCTTCAGATTGAGAATTTACAGCAACAAACTATTTAGACGTAAATGTTAAATCAGTTATTTCTTCTGCTCCTACAGAGGCACCTTTATTAAAAGAAAGTAATTTCTTTTACTCTGTTACAACATCAAATGACCCAAATACTTGAAACCCTGTTGAAACTACAAAAAAATATTACAATGGTGATAAAAACACATATCTTTCATGGGATCATATAGAAGATTCTAATGGTTATGAATATATGATTAATTCTTGAAGTTGGATAGATTTAAATAATAGAGGTTCAATAAACATATCTGAATTAGGATTATGAAATGGTGACTATTCTATGAAAGTAAGAGCAAAAAATGATCTTGGAAATGGTCCAGAATCTCTTGTTACTGATTTTACTATCGATACAACTCGTCATAGAAACCTTATTTCGGATGTTCTTTTCGATAAATGTACTCCAATTACTAAAGATGGTATAAATTATCTTGATTGTAACGTAATTTATGATGTTCTAGATGCTGGAAACTTATATAAATATAATATTCAGCTTGATTATGCTGGGAAAAGTCCGTCTTATGACACACCAGATACTCAAAAGAATTTCTTATTCCCAATCAATGAATTGACTCCTTACGAAATTATAGAAATCACAATTAAAACATATTCACACAATGGAAAATTGAGTTATACAAACAACCTTACATATCAATATACAGGAAATGAATAATTAATTTTCAAAAATATAAAAAAATCTCTTTGTTAAGAGATTTTTTTTTGTATTTTTTATAAGAATTTGTATACTTTAGTCGCTATTTTTAAAAAAGTTCATATGATGAAATGTTTGAATATTTTAAAATAAAATTATTTAAAATATTGAGATATTTCATTGTTACTTTTTTAGAAAAGAGCATTTATTTTTAACTATTTTTTTATGAAAGGAATTTCTGATAGAAATGCAGCAAGCTTAGTAAGTTTAAAGAAAACTTATGAAATTGCAGGAGAAAAAATTACTTTTGAAACAGGAAAGTTAGGGCTTCTTATTAATGGAGCTGTTACTATTTCTGATGAAAATGATAATATTCTATTTGTTACAACTGGGTTCAAGACAAAAGGATTAAATGAAAATGCTGGATTCTTCCCACTTGTAGTAGATTATCAAGAAAAATTTTATGCAACTGGTAAAATTTGAGGAAATAGATTCCAAAAAAGAGAAGCTAGACCTTCAGATTCTGCTACACTTACAGCAAGACTTATTGATAGACCAATTAGACCTATGTTTCCAAAAGGAATCATTAACGACACTCAAGTAATTTGTACAGTACTTTCTGCATCTGGAGAAAAAGAACTTGGTTTTTGGGGGATTGTTGGTGCAAGTTTAGGTTTACAAATGGCTGGAGCTCCTTTTGAAGGACCAGTATCTTCTTGTAATATTGCTATCAACAACGAAGGAGAATATATTTTCAACCCAACTACTCAACAAGAAGAAGAAGCAAAATTAAACTTACTAACAGCTGGTACAACAGATGCAATCACAATGATTGAAGCTGGAGGGAAAGAAGTAAGTGATGAATTAATGCTTGAAGCTATTGAATATTCACACAACATCATTAAAGAAATTTCTGAAATTCAAAAAGATTTCGTAAATGAATATGAAAAACAATTTGGAACAATTGATAAAATTGAAGCTACTTTAAATCTTCCTGATGAAAGTCTTTATGATATTGTAAAAGAATTTCTTACAGAAGAAAAAATGGCTTGTTTATATAATAAATCTAAAGTAGATTTTCAAAATGAACTTGATAATTTAGATGTTCTTGTAACAGAATATTTAACTGAAAAAGGTCATATCTCAGAAGAAGCTAGAGAAGATATTACTCAAATTGATGCATCAGAAGTAGGGAATCTTGTCTACAAAAGAGTAAAAGAAGTAATGAGAAAAAATATCTTAGAAAAAGGGGAAAGACTTGATGGAAGAAAACCTACTGAAGTAAGAGAAGTTACATCAGAAGTAAGCTTACTTCCAAGAACACACGGTTCTGCTTTATTTAGAAGAGGGATGACTCAATCACTTTCTATCGCCACACTTTGAGGTCCAGATGATGAACTTCTACTTGATGGAATGATGCCTGAATCAACAAGAAGATATATGCACCACTATAATTTCCCACCATATTCAGTTGGTGAAGTAAGAATGATGAGAGGTGTTGGGAGAAGAGAAATTGGTCATGGAGCATTAGCTCAAAGAGCATTAGAACCAGTACTTCCAAACGAAGATGAATTCCCGTATGTTATAAGAGTTGTTTCTGAAATTACTACATGTAATGGATCAAGTTCTATGGCTTCTATTTGCGGATCTACACTAAGTCTTATGAATGCAGGAGTGCCAATTAAAACTCCAGTATGAGGTGTTGCTATGGGGATGATTTATGATGAAAATTCAGGAGAATATGTCATTTTATCAGATATACAAGCTCAAGAAGACTTCTTAGGTGATATGGATTTTAAAGTAGCGAGAACAAAAAATGGTATTACTGCTATGCAACTTGATGTTAAAATCAAAGGTTTAAAAATGAATATTTTTAAAGAAGGGTTTGCACAATCACATGGCGCTGTTGAATATATTTTAGAAAATATGTTAAAATCTCAACCAAAGGTTGCTGAAGAACTTTCAAAATATGCTCCACTTATCATGAACATGGAAGTAAAAGTTGATGACATTAGAATTGTTATCGGAAAATGAGGTGAAAATGTTCAAAGAATGGAAAAAGAATACTGAGTAAAGGTTTCAATTGCTGAGGATGGTGTAACAACTATTACAGCTGAAACTCAAGAAGGTTGAAAAAAAGCAATTGCTGATATTGAAGCACTTTTATGGAAACCAAGTGAAGGAGAAAAACATACTGGTGAAGTAGTTAAAATTATTGATTGAGTATGAGCAATCGTAAGTTTCAAAAAAACATCAGGAATGATTCATATTTCAAAACTTTCTCCTCTCAGAGCAATGAAAGTTGAAGACTTCCTTAATGTAGGAGATAGTGTAGATTTCACTGTAATTCAAGTAGACTTAGCAAAAGGTAGAATTGGACTACAAAGAACTCCAACAGAAGATGAAACAAAGAAATTTGAGGAACAACAAAAAGCAAGACAAGCAAAAACTACTGAATCTAAATCAGAAGAAAAATAAAAAAAACCGAGTTATTTACTCGGTTTTTTTTATGCAGCTATTTCAAACTGTTTTGGATTAATTGAATTTCCTTGATACATAGATATTCAATAATGTTTTTCTAGAAATCTTGCCTCATCTGGAGACTGAACCCATTCTGCAACAATTTCGTTTACTCAAAAATTTTTCCATTCTCAAATAAATGACAATAATTCTAAGTCATTATCTATATTCTTATCTAAAATTGTTCTAATTATCTTTCCGTCAATTTTGATAATATCAGGAATAATTCAAGCATCCAATAGTTTATTCAAATTATCTGATCCACTATTATATGGAATTGAATATTTTTTATATAAAATTCATGGAAGGATATCATCAATTGCTACTTTAAAGCCTAGCTCTTTGGCTGCTCTTAAATTAGACATAGCGATTTCTTCTTCATTTTCTAGAAAATCTTCTTCAAGAATTTCTAAAATTATATTATCACTTCTAATATTTTTTGTTTTTTTACATAAGTCTTTTACAAATGATTCTTCTGATAAATTTGAAGGAAATATATTTATAGAAACTTCTGAATTATTTATTTCTGTATTATTTAAGACATGAAGAACTGTTTGAAGCCATAGATATGTTGCATCATTTTCTTTTAAAAAGTCTATGATTTCCGCAAGTTGTCAAAACCTTTCATCAAAACGTGAAAGCGCTTCATAAAAAACAACCCCTCATTGAGGATCTAATACATTTTCTAATTCCAATTTAAGAGATTCTAATACTGCATACACTTCTTTTGCATATATTATATCTGATGTTGTCTCAATTACTGGACATTTATTGCTATTATTAATAGACATGTGGTTAAGCTATATAGAGTATAAGAAGGTCAGCCTAGGTCTCTAATATATATCATTGATTTACTTTCGTTTTTAGCGTAAATTCTTTCCCAAGTTTCTTTCTAATTTTAGACATTGTTACATTAATTGTATTGTCACTCACATTTAATTCATCATAACATCACCAAATAGAGTGTATAAGTTTAATTTTTTCAACTAAAACTCATTGGTTATACAAAAAGTATTTCACTATTTGTTTTTCCTTACTCGTAAGAGGGACATGTTCATCATTCACCATAATATCATTATGCGAGAGATTATATACGATATTCTTGTATTGTAAAATGTTATTATTACAGACTTGAGATTTTCTTCTAAAAAGCGCCTGAATTCTTGCCATTAATTCATCAGGAGCAAACGGCTTTGGGAGATAGTCATCGGCTCAAATATTGAGACCATATACTTTTTTTTCTGTATCATTAAATCACGACGTAATAATAATTGGAGCAAAAGTTTTTTTGTCTTCACGTAGCCACTTAATTATATCAAAACCATTTCCATCTCATAAAGCTAAATCAACTATATAGAGATCTGAATCCACATAAGGACTTTCCATAAAAGATTTAAATGAATAGTGTTCATTTACAGTGTATCATTCTAATTTGAGTTTTTTTCAAATTCTCGACGTTAATATCGTTTCATCATCTATAATCGAAATATTCATTTGAAGTTTCATTTAACTAATATTACTTAAATAATAGCATAATTCTCATAAAAGTAAAAATATTTTTTACGGTAAATCTTATTATTGTAAACAGATTTCTATTACATTATACACATAAGGTATTAACACAACATTAACAGATTTATACTTTTTTTCTTAATTTTTGTAACCTTATTGAAACAATACAATAGGAGTATTCAAAAGTACTATATGATAACTCCTAGTATTATGAATACACAAAACCCTGAATTAACTATTGAAAAATTTAATATAACAAATTTAACAAAATCAGATTTACAAAATTTTTACCATATAGAAAAAGATTCTTTAGCTTACTTTTATAATGAATTAAAAGTTTGTGATTGTTGTTGACAAATTTACAACAAAAAAGATGTTTATGGGAATAGCGATAATTGGCAAAATCTTCCAGTTCATGAGTTAGAGAAAAAATACTGATCAGATTTTATAACGCCGTGCTGTTGAAGCTCATCAACTGATTATCGGGATGAAAGTAAAATTTATGATATTCAAGAAAGATTATGAAAACAGGTATTTTCCATATTAAATAACAATCAAGCAGAAGTTCCTATTGTGGAATCTTACTGTACAGTTGTTAAAAACAACGTAAATCAAGTTGTATGATTTTGTTATGGATATATCGATAACTTAGAAAATATTTATCATAAAGAATTATGATTCCACTTTACTGAAGATATCCTAGAACATCCTTTATTAAAAAACAAAAGAAATACTCCTTTTATAGCTATATGATGAGGGTTTATGTATCAAGAATATATGAAAAAATCAAGAGAATCTATTGAACTTTTATTTAAATTATTTCGAGAATTCTGTGGTAATATTGATGAAAAGCATTTAGATACTTGTAGTATTTTTGAGTGAAAAAATCAAAGTGCATCATTTAATATATTTAAAAAACTTGGTGCAATTCAGTTAGACACACATAAGACTCCAGAAAAATACCTTATCGAAAAAGAAAATATTCAATTATTACATCAATCAGATTTGTTTATTCATCCAAATATGGCGCGTAATTACATAAACACTCCTTCCATTTTTGAAAGAAAAAAGAAAAATTCTTGTGTTAGTTAAAAGTATTGTTAATATAAAATATATTTTTATATAATATAACATGGTATCAGATGTCTGTATATTTATTACTCAACTTAGTTATTATTATTAGTTTTCTTTTCTTAGGAATAAAAGTATATCAACAATATAAGCATTATAGCGGAATATTTTTTTTAATATTTTCTATTGCTATTAGTATATGGTTTTTTCTTTATGCTCTTGTATTTAGTCTATCTTTCAGTGAAAATACAATCTTATTGTTCAATAGAATAATGTATGCACTTTCTCTAATATTCTTATATAGTATGGTATTTTTTTCATATTTTTTTAATATAAACAAGAAAAAAAATATGAAAAAAATTAGATGGATTTTTATAATCTTTTTTCTGTTGTTTTGTTTATCTGTATTTAGTCCTTATATATTAGAATCTGTTCAATATATTGAAAAAAAAAGTAGATATATTGAAATATATGGTGCTCTTTATCCAATTTTTGCATTTTTATATTTAATTAATACCCCTTTACTTATTTACATACTTGTAAATAAATTCAAAACTTTACATAATATTAACCGTATTAGATTAAAGCTATTATCTGCATGATATCTTATTTTTATTAGTCTCTCTATACTGTTTTTGGTAGTTCTCCCTTTAGTAGGAAAAAATATCCTTGATAATGAAATCGTATTTTTAGTTATACCATTTTTTGTCTGAACGGTTCTCTCCATAAGAGGGTATAATTTTTTAAATGTTCATATTATTCTTTGAAAAGTTATAATATTTTCTTTATCTCTCTTCTTTTCTATTCTGTCTGTTTCAATTCTAAAATATTATTATTTTCAATTAGGGGTCTGGTGAATTCAAGACGAAAACCCTATATGGGATATAATTCTTTCAGTTATTGTTTTTAGTTGATTTTATTTGTTTTTTGAAAAAATTTTTCTCTGACACCTTAATGCTCAACTTTTTTCTAAAAGTGTTCAATCTTTTAAAAAACAAATATCATTTACAACCGATATAAGGTTATTAAATCAAACCTTAAGTCTTTGTTTTAAAAAATATTTTAAAATTAACCATGCTTCTGTTTCACTTTTTAATGATGCTAATAAAAACTCTGAACTTTATAAGTTCTTTTTAAATGATATTCATTATGGTTATTTTTTAAATGACATTGTATTTATTGAAGAAAATAAAAATAAATTTTTTCCTGAAAAAATAGTTCAAGAATTTAATCCAAAGGCATTTATTATTTCACCCTTATATAATAATAAAAAAGAATTAATTTGATTTTTTTCAATTTGAAAAAAACCCTTTAAAGATTATTTTTATAGTAATGAAATTGAAGTCTTAAAAGACTTTGCATCATACTTAGAAGGGCACTTAAAATATATTCAAACCTATCAAGACATTAAAAATCTTTCTATTAATCTTGATCATCAAGTTACAGAAAAAACTCTTAAGTATAATAATCTTATTAACAAACAAAAGGAATTTATTGCTTTAATATCACATGAAATTAAAAGCCCTATTGCTAGCGCAATTTTTCAAGCAGACTGCCTACATGATGATGTGAAAAACAACAGATGCACTACTGAATCATTAAAAGAAGAATTAGACATATTAAATCAATTGCTTCTCAAAGCTGGCAACTTAATTAATAAATTATTTTCTATTCAACAATTTGAAATTCAGACTATTCAATTATTTAAAGAAAAAATTGATATAGGTGAGTTACTTGAAACAGAAGCAAATTTATTTCAAAAAATGCATACAGATAAATCAATCTATGTAGATATTCAAAATGACTTATATTTTATAGATATTGATAAAATTCAATTCAAACAAGTAATAGATAATCTAATAACAAATGCGATTAAATTTTCTGATAAAAATAATGGGAAAGTAATAATTACAGCGAATAAAGGTCCAAAATATTACACAGTGGATATAGAAGATAATTGAAAGTGATTTACAGACTTAGATATTACAAAAATATTTGACAAATATTCAACAGGAAACTCTAATTCTATTTGATTATGAATGGGCTTATATTTATGTAAAAAAATAGTAGAACTACATTGAGGAACAATTCAAGCCAATTTTTGAAAAAAATTATGATGAGCTAAAATTTCAGTTAGAATACCTCTTATATAGTTCAATAATTATTAGTATCATGAATATTTTAATTATCGAAGATGACGATTTTTTAGCCAGGAGAATCAAACAAGTATTTGAAAGAACAGTAATAACAAACCGTATTACTGTTCTTTATTCGTATGAAGAATTTATATCCCATATTGGTGATATATCATATTATGATATTATTTTAACTGACATATGACTCAATTGTAATTTGAATAAAAATGGTATCGACATAGTTAAAACTATCAGAAAAAAATGAATTTTCACTCCAGTGGTTATGATTAGTGCCTATAATGATATTTCTATGATTCAAAATGCTTTTAAATGCTGAGCAAATGATTATATGGTAAAGCCATTTCGTCTCCAAGAACTAGAAATCAGAACTCTTCGTTGGTTTAATAGCTATTTTAGCAATTTAAATATTCAAAAAAAAGAAGATAAAACATATGGTGAACTTACCTATAGTTTTAATAAAAATGAATTTTACTATAAAAGCTCTCTTATTTCTCTTACTAAAAAACAAAAATTTTTACTCTATTTATTTTTTTCTCAACCTGATAGTTTATTAACAGAGAGTTATTTATCTGGAAAAGTATGGTGAGATATATATGAAGAAAAACATAGAAATCTTCGCGTTGTTATTTTGCGTCTCAAAAAAGCTCTCAAACCTATTTGAATAGAGTCATGGATTTATAATGTCAGATGAGAATGATATATTTTCCGAAAATAATAGATTTGCCAATGTTGAATTTTTGATGTATAATTAATTTATATTAATTTAAATTAAAAGAAGTATGCTAGAAAAAGAAATAAAAATCCTGGAAATTAGTCAATCTGAAATTATTAAAAAGCTTGAATCATTTTGAGCAGAAAAAACCTTTGAATGAGTCATTCATGACGTTTATTATGATTTTCCAGGAGACGGAAAAAAACATAAAATGCATGAAAACAAACGTATGTTTCGTGTAAGAAAAAAATGAGAAACTCATTTATATACAATAAAAAATAAACGTTCCGATGTTGAAGAACAAGAAAATGTTATTGCAAAAGATGAACACGAAATGGTTATTTCTGATGTAGAAAGTTTCTCAACTGTTCTTGAAAAATATGGAATGGTTAAAACGAGAGAAAAAATTAAACACAGAGTTTCATATCGCTTAGTTTGAGCAGAATTTGATTTTGATAAATATGATGGAATTCCTGCTTTATTGGAAATAGAAGAAGAAAGTGAAAAAAATATTGATTTTTGGCTCAGAAAATTAGACCTTGTAGATGCAAATATTTTCCTTTGAGGTTCAAAAAAATTATTTAAACATTATGGAAAAGAATATTTAACTTTTTAGTTAAATATTCTTTTTTGAAAAAGCAACTTTTTTCATACAATACATTTATCAAAAACAAATACAAAAAAAATTTATAAGGGGAAAAAATGGACAATGTTTACCTATCTTTGGCTTCGTTGGCTTGTGTTGCAATTGCATACATTATAAAAGCAATGCTAATGGATAACAACATTGGCAAAGTATTGATTTTTTGGTCAATCACTCTTGTGGTTTTCGCAAATTTATCATTGACTACGTGGCTAACAACAAAGCATGATACACTCGAAAAAATAATGCTTTCATGCATATTTTTCGGCCCATTAGTGATTATAACTCTGATATGTCGCATTAAGAAAACAAATTTTTTCTCTTTACTAATTGAGGAAAAAAAAGAACTGAAAAAATCCTTACCTTCAGTTATATACTATTTGTTATACACGGTATTAACTTTAGGTATTATTTTATTAGTTACTTTCTCAGTACTACAAGCAAATATTTTTCCTAATTCAATCATGTTAGCGATAACTGTTAATGGGTTAGCGATAGCCTTAGACTGGTCAATATTTTCACTACTAATTATTGAGATTATGACTAATTCTAAACACGAAGAACAACCTTTCTTCTGGCTATCTTGCCTTATTGCTGGACTTTTATTTTTTAAAGTCCAACACAATATACATGTTGTAGATTTCTGGCTTACTCCAGCAGTATATGCTACTCTTAATAGCATATGTTGCTCAACTGCTGCTTTGATAGCAATTGGTTGGAGAAAATTCAGATTTCAAGAAACAAAAAAAGCGGCTCAATGAAGCTGCTTTTTTCTTATTTTCTTATTTTCTTATTTCTCCTTTTATTTTTTCAATTTTCTCCATTGTATCGCTAAATGTAGAATATTTCTTTGCGAGTCATGCATATACTATTCATAAAGAATATTTGCTGCAAGATTTTGCTTTGGCTATATTATTTTTTTTCATAATTTCACAGGAAAAACACTCCTCACTTAATGATTTACTTTCGATAATCACTAAATTTTTAAGATCTACTAACTTTGCATCCGGATCTCTCAAGTCTTGGGTCTTGATATCAAAATCTATAGTTAACCTTTCTCATCATCATTTTCAAACAAGTGTGATTCTTTTATACTGAGTATTCATTGAGGGCGTAATGTTAGGCGATTCTGTTACTCTGTACATACTCTGATAAACTCATTCAAAAAACCTTTTTTTTCATTTTGTCATAATTCCATGTTCTTCAGAAGGGAATTCATAACGGTATTTTGAAGTTACTCAATTTTCCTTTTGTTTATATTCAAAAAAAGCCTTATCTGCATCAATATATTTTCTAGTTCTGACTTTGGTTCTTGATTTTTCCTTATTTTGATGCTGTTGATAAAATAAATACTCTTGAGTATCCATATAAATATTGTCGTAGCTAAATATTTTTTTTCAACAAATCTCCAATGCTTGAAAATGCTCTTTTAATTCTTCTAATATTTCTGACAATTCTTTAGCTGTAAGCAAAAATTTCCTATCAATTCTTTGCAGATAACTTGCTTTTGCATTTAATTCTGTCAGAGTTATAGGAGAGAATAATTCTAAATTATTTAAAATTTTTCCAGCCATAAAAATATTT
>CAJXJP010000022.1 GCA_913055215.1 uncultured Candidatus Altimarinota bacterium
CAGAGAAAAAAACTGAAAATATCATAAAATATAAAAATAATTTATCAGAACAAAAAATTAAAAATATTATTTTAATGAGAAATGTGAAGATAATTTATTTTTTAGAGGACGATTATCCAGAAAATTTAAAAAATATATCAAACCCACCTTTTGTTCTTTATGTAAGAGGGGAATTAAATCAGCTTCCAAAAATTGCAGTTGTAGGAGCAAGAAAAATATCAACATATTGAGAAAAAACAATAGATTTACTTATTCCAGAGATTTCTAAGTATTTTTCAATTGTTTCTTGATGAGCTATTTGATGCGATACTTATGCTCATAAATCATGTATCTTATCAAAAGGTAAAACTATTTCTGTGATTTGAACGGGAATTGATATCGATTATCCTGTAAATAATCATAAACTTTATAATGAAATAGCTAAAAATTGAGGAGCAGTTATTTCTATTTTTCCAATAGGGGAACTGTGAAATCCTTATAATTTTCCAATTAGAAATGAAATAGTTGCATGACTTTCCGAAGGAGTTTTAGTAATTGAAGCAAAAGAAAAATCGGGCACACTGATTACTGCCAATTTAGCGTTAGAAATGTGAAAAGAATTATTTGTAGTGCCATGAGATATTTTTAGGTTAAATAGTCAATGATGTAATAATCTTATTAAATCTTGATCTGCAAAATCAACTTCAAGCTCGGAGGATATTTTTACAGAATTTAATATAAATTCTGATATTTCTGAAAAAAAACCAAAGAAAATCATAACATTTAATGATTCGATGGAAGAAAAAATATACAATGTACTTCTTAGAGAATGATTTATTATTGATGAACTCAGTAAAAAACTTACTGTAACAGTCAGTGAACTGAGCTTTAAATTATCTATGATGGAAATAAGTGGATTGATTAAAAAATGAATTTGATGAAAATACGAAGTACTGTAATTTAACTTTACAAATAGCAGAAAATTGGTAAACTCAAGAAAATTATTTTCTCTAACAAATCCATGGAAAACTCATTTTTTATAAAATTTGAAATCTTCATTTTTCTTGCCTCATTTTTGTATATTTTATATTACTTAGCAGATAAGTCGTATAGAGTTTGTGCAAAATTTAAATCTATGGTAACACCTGCCCCTAAGAAAAAAACTAAAAAAGCAAAAGCTCACAGGGTAAAATTAGATAATGATTTACCTGACCAAGCAAAACATCAAAAAACTCAGTTATCAAGTGATCAAAGAGATAAATTAAACGAAATCTTAAAAAGAGTTAAAATAAATGTTACAAAATGATATATAGATAGCGCAAAGCATCTTATTGTTGAATGACTAGCATTAGATAAATTTAATAAAGAATTAAATTTACATTTAGCTTCAATTTATGAAAAAGAAGAAAAATTTAAAAATGCAGAATTTATTTATAAAGATCTTGCAGATATATTAGAAAACGATTTCGAAGTACTGAAAAAACTTTCATATATTTATGCAATGCAATGAAAATATGAAAAATCATTGAAAATATGTGAGAAAATTCACAAAAAAAAGATGAGTGACCTTGATATCGTAAACATGTTATGCTGACTTACTTTTGATTTAGAAGAATATAAAAAATGTCTTAAATATACAAAAGAATATTTAAGAGAAAAACCAAGAGATGTCGAAAAAATGTTTATGCAAGCACATTCATTAGAAATACTTGAAAAAGAAGATGAAGCACATGAAATGTATAAAAAAATACTTTCACTTCAACCATATAATACACTCGCAAGAGATAAAATATTAAAATACTGAGAAAAATAAGATTTATTCACATATTTTTAACAGAAAAGTAATGATTAACATTTACTTTTCTGTTTTTTTTTGTACTCTTTTCTAAATTATATTTTTATGGAAAATTATGTTAAAAGTACCTCCTCATGCATTGGAAGCTGAACAATCAGTTTTATGAAGTCTACTTATCGATAAAGACTGTTTTCTTACTGTTGCAGATATGTTGATTTCAACTGACTTTTATAGTGAAGCAAATGCGTTTATTTATGATGTTATGTACGAGTTATATAAACATAATAAACCAGTAGATTTAATCACAGTTAAAGAAAAACTCGATGATAAAAAATTACTTGATAAAGTCGGGGGGATTTCTTATTTAACAGAATTAACAGATATTGTTCCAACGACAGCAAATGTTTATGAATATGCACAAATTGTTAAAAATAAATCAGTTTTAAGAAACTTAATTAAAGCTGGGAATGAGATTGTTGGACAATGATATAATGAAGAATGAAGAATTAACGAATTGCTTGAAAATGCAGAAAAATCTCTATTTGGGATTACTCAAACATTTATTAAAAACAAACTGGTTCATATTAATGACATCTTAACTCAAAGATTTGAAGAATTTGCTGAAATTCATGAAAACCCAGATCTTATTAAAGATCATAGATTACAACTTGGTTTTAAAGATTTTGATGATAAATGTTGAGGTTTAAAATGATGAGATATGGTTATTCTTGCGGCTAGACCATCAATGGGGAAAACTGCATTTGCACTAAATATCGCTCAAAATGTTTGATATGATGGGAAAAATGTAGCAGTGTTTTCACTGGAAATGTCTAAAGAACAATTAACAGATAGAATGATTGCCAGTGCGATGGAAATTGATTCTTGGAAGTTAGCAAAAGGTGAATTAGAAGATGAAGAATTTGCAAAAATTGGTGAAGCTATGGAAAAGCTTTCTGATGCAAATATTTATATCGATGATACTGCTGGCTGAAATCTGATTGATTTAAAATCAAAATGTAGAAGATTAAAAATTGAATCAGGACTTGATCTCATTGTAATTGATTATTTACAATTAATGTCAAATGGGAATTCTATGAATAGAGTTCAAGAAATCTCAGAAATTTCAAGATGAATCAAACAACTAGCAAGAGAGTTAGATGTTCCAATTATTGCGCTTTCACAATTATCAAGAACCGTTGAACAAAGACCAGATAAAAGACCAATCATGTCGGATTTGAGAGAATCAGGTTCAATCGAACAAGATGCGGATATTATCATGATGCTTTATAGAGAAGAATATTATGATGAATTTACAGAAAAAAAATGAGTGACTGATGTTCTTATGAGAAAAAACAGAAACTGACCTATTGGAAATATTGAACTTATGTTTAATAAAAATAATCAAAAATTTGTCGAAATTGATAGAAGACATGCTTCTCCAGATTTTGAATAATAAAAAAACACTGAATTTTCAGTGTTTTTTTATTTTACATATCGTAATCTTCTTTGTCTATTTCATCAAGACTAGGTCTTTTTAATAGATCACTTTTAAATGTTTCTCTGATTTCATCAATAACTGCTTGAGAGTTTTCAAAACTTTCTGTTGTTACAAGTCTTCTTCTATATTGTTTTACACCAGGGAAATGACTGAGATATTGTACTAGATGTTTTCTTATTTCTAGTGAACCTTTTCTTTCTCATTTTGTTAATACAAGTTGTTCTGCATGAAATTCCATTGCTTCTAATATTTCTGTAAGTGTAGGATGATATTCTCATGGTAAGAAACACCAAGGATTTCAGAAACTACATCTACCAATCATAAATCAATTTAAATCTACTCCGTTTGGATTTGTAGTTTTCATTCTTTTAATTCCATCATCGTAGTTTGTTACGTCTCCATTTCCAATCACAGGAATATTTAAATGTTTTCTAAGTTCATAGATATTTGTCCAATCAGCAGTACCTGTATAGGCTTGTTTTGCTGTTCTTCAATGAATAGTCATCATAGAAGCTCATGCATTTTCTAAACCTTTTCAAAAACGTAATAAATCTTGGTTTCCATCAAAACTCAGACGAGTTTTTACCGATATTGGTAATTTTGTAGCTTTATTTAATTGATCGATGATTTCAAAAGCCGTATCTTCATTAATTAAAAGACTTGATCCGTGACCACTTCTTACAACTTTTTTTGCTGGACATCACATGTTTACATCAATACCAGCAATATTATATTTTGATTGTTCAATAATCTTTGCAGCTTTTGCAAACATTTCAGGGTTTTTTCAAAATATTTGAATAATAAGAGGATCTTCCATAGTTTGATGAGGAAGAACTGAATCTGCTAAAAACTTAGAATGTACTAAACCGTCAGCACTATAAAATTCAGAAATACAAATAATGTCTGGAGCAACTCTTTTCATGGCTTGTCTGTAAGCACTATCTCCATATCAATCCATTGGAGCAAGTGTTACGATTGGTCATTTAGCTGCTTGTTTTTTCCAAAAGTCTTTCATGTATTTTTAAAATAAATATAAATTTTTCATAACTTTATAAACTTAAAGCAAATTGTCAATTAATAATGTTTGTAATTTGTTGTGTGATTATGTTACAATTAACTTAGTTTTATTTATCTAACAATTCTGTATGAATGTTTCAACTATAATTACAGAGAAAAGAGGAATGGCCTCATCGCTTAAAAAAGAATATGGACTTTTACAAAAACATAAACCATTAGGATTAATTAGAATCACTGATTCAGAAATTTTAAAGGATTTATTACCATGATTATCTGTTTTATGAGCAGGGTTTATTGTTTACTGAAAAGATTTGAATCCGGAAAATTTTTCAAAAAATGTAACAGTAACAAATAAATTAACTCAAAACATGCTTATTTGATTTGATTTTGTAGTTGGGGATGAAAATATTGAAAAAATTGATGATTATTCATCTAGAGCTATTGCTCCTATTTTAGAATCATCTACACATTTATCTTCTATATTAAGTGAATTTAATCCTATCAAAAATGAAGGAAATACATTTTTTTATGATCAAAATAATTCTTGGAGTATATTTTATTCTATTGTTAGATATTTAGAAAATTATAAATTTCCATTTGATAATAAAAATCTTGTAAAAAATATTTTAGAAATATAAAAAAAGAAGAACTATACAGTTCTTCTTTTCTTGTGTCTAGATTAAGCTTCAGTCAATTGGTTTTGACTGGAGCTTTTCTGTTTTTTAGCTAAAACTTTATCATATTCAGATTGTGTTTTCGTGTTAAATCCAAAAAATAAGGATACCGTGATCTTAGGGGCACTTAATCCTGTGATTACGCGCTGAACTCCAGGTGTATAGAATACCTGAATACCAATTTCACCTTCACCACGCCACTCGATAAAGAGATCTTTAATAAGTGCTTTTAAGTCAGATTCTTCATATTCTTGTGTGAACTTATTGCTGAGCATTTGTTCTGCAATGAAAAGAGCCACTTGATTTTCGGCATCACTCTTTGGTTTTATTTTCATTTTTCCAGCTTTTTCAAGCAGATCAAAAATGAAAACTGAGTGTTTGTCGCGAATATTTGTTTTAGCCAATTTTTTTTCTGTAGACATTGTTTTTTCCCTTTTTTTATTTGCATTGTGCAAAAATATATTATATAAAAAAATATTTTGTCAAGATAATAATAATTATTCTTATTTTTGAGATTTTAGAAGCTTTTTGATATTTTTTTTGACATCAAAAATATTCAGGGTATATATGGTTAAGTAAAAAAATAATTTCTAAAGAATTCTTATGGCAAAAAATTTAGTAATAGTCGAATCCCCAGCCAAATGAAAAACTATTGAAAAGTTCTTAGGACCTGATTTCAAAGTTGTTGCATCGATGGGACATATCAGAGATCTTCCTGTAAAATCTTTAGGTATTGATATCGAAAATAATTTTGCTCCAGATTATGGAATAAATGATGATAAGAAAAAAACTGTTGCTTCATTGAAAAAACTTGCAAAAGAATCAAATGAAGTTTGGATAGCAACCGATGAGGACCGTGAGTGAGAAGCAATCTGATGGCATCTCTGTCATACTTTAAATGTTGATCCAGCAACTACAAAAAGAATAGTATTTCATGAAATTACTAAACCTGCAATTAAAAAAGCGGTAGATAATCCTAGAACTATTGATTTAAGTTTAGTTGATGCTCAACAAGCAAGAAGAATTTTAGATAGACTTGTTTGATATAAAGTGAGTCCTGTTTTATGGAAAAAAATTAGAAAAGGTCTATCAGCATGAAGAGTTCAATCTGTAGCTGTTAAACTTATTGTTGAAAAAGAAAGAGAAATTGAAAACTTTAAACCGGAAGAATCTTGGAAAATTTTTGTTGAACTTACTTATGGAAAAGCAAGCTTTAAGGCAGAATTTCATAAATTATCGGGTAAAGTTAAAAAATTAAAATCAAGAGCAGATGTAGAAAAAATTATTGCTACACTCTACGATACACTTGATATAATCAAAGAATGAAAAACTAAAAAAGATACTTTAGCTTTGACAGTAGATTCACCAGTTGAATTTAAATTAGTCGATTCTATTAAAAAGGATTCAAAAAGATCACCATGAGCTCCTTTTACTACTTCTACAATTCAACAAGAAGCGGCAAGAAAATTTGGTTTTGGTGTAAAGCAAACAATGATGATTGCACAAAAACTTTATGAAGGGATGGATCTTTGAAATTGAGAAAGAACAGGGTTAATTACGTATATGAGAACTGATAGTGTAAATTTATCAGACCAAGCAAAAGGACAAGCGAAAGATATGATTTTAAAAGATTTTGGTAAAGACTACCATAAAACTAGATCATTTAAAACTAAATCATCATGAGCACAAGAAGCGCATGAAGCTATCCGTCCAACAGATTTAACAAGAAAACCAGAAGAATTAGTTTCTGTTTTAGACGCTCAACAATTGAAACTCTATACACTTATTTGGAAAAGAACTGTAGCATCTCAAATGTCAGATGCAATTGTAGAAGTAACAACTTTTCATTTTTCACCAACAAGAGCAGAAAATCAATTATGGCAAACAAAAGGGGAAGTAATTAAATTTGATGGGTTCATGAAATTATATATTGAATGAACAGATGACGAACACGATGATGATGAAGATTCAGGAGTTCTGCCAGCAATCGAAGTTGGAGAATTACTTGAAGCGAAAAAACTAGATTCAAATCAAGTTTTCTCTCGTCCACCAGCACGTTATACTGAAGCATCATTAGTTAAAAAATTAGAATGAGAAGGGATTGGGAGACCTTCTACTTATGCACCAACAATTTCTACTATTATTGATAGATGATATGTTGAAAAACTCAATAAAAAACACTTATCTCCTACAGAAGTTGCATTTACGGTTACAGATTTCTTGGAAGAATATTTTTCAAAAATGATGGAATACAAGTTTACAAAAGACGTAGAAGCCGATTTTGATAAAATTGCAGAAGGGAAACAAACATATGTTTCAATTCTAGATGCCTTCTGGAGTGGAACTTTAAAAAAAGATTTAGAAAATGCATGAGAAAATGCGGAAAAAGTTGTTGAAAAAGTTTGAAAAGCGTGTCCAAAATGTAATCAAGATCTTATTTATAGGTTTTCAAAAGCATGAAAATTTATCTGATGTAGTGGTTTTCCAGAATGTGATTTTATTGATCAACCTGAAGAAGAAAAAACCGCATTAGATGCACTAAAAGCAAAATATGAATGAAAACCTTGTCCTGAAGGTATTGAAGGAACTATTGTTGTAAAAACTGGTAGATATGGACCATTTTTAGCATCAAGTGAATATCCAAAAGTAAAATGGATCTGAAAAATTAAAGATGAAAAAGAAGAAAAACTAGAAGTAATCCTTGCTGAAAAAGGCTTACTAGTCGATGAAGAAACTGGTGAGGAAATGGTAGTTAAAAATTCAAGAAGATGACCATTTTTAGCTGCAAAAAATTATCCTGCTGTGAAAATTGCAAAAAATATCCCGAAAGAAGTTTGGGAAGAATTAAATAAACAAATGGCAGAAGAAAATCCAGAAGATGAATCAGAATAAAAAAAGAACTTTTAAAGTTCTTTTTTTTATTCTTTAATTTTTTTTGACATAATTTTAATTATATGAGATTATATATATGTAAATTATTTTTTATCTTACAGATTATGAATTTCCTAAATAAACACTCGGAAAAAATCAGAAATATCAGTCATTGGACAATCTTTATTTTTGTATGTTTAACTCTATCTTTAAAAATGGTAGAAGTTTCTGCGCATGAATCTGCAAAGCTAATTGTGAGTAATCCTGAAATTGCTCCACATTCATCTTTAGTAAATTCAAACTATCTTCCATTTTAATCTAAAAAAAACTTGAATTTTAAGCCTTGTTTATATAATGTAAACAAGGTTTTTTATTTATTTAATAAAAACAGAGATTAATATGAATTATTATTTACGAGTCAGAATATAAAATATTAGTAATTTTATATTTTATATTTTTAATTTAAAGAAAAAAATGACGGATTTTCCAAAAAAATACTCTCCAAAAGAGTTTGAGCAAAATATTTATAAAACTTGGGAATCAGAAGGGAAATTTAAACCAAGAGAAAGTAGAACTGGTGAACAATTCTACATCCCAATTCCACCACCAAATGTAACTTGAATTCTACATTTAGGACATGCTTTGACATGTACTATCCAAGATATCATGACAAGATACCACAGAATGAAAGGTGATTCTACACTTTGGGTTCCTGGTACAGATCATGCAGGTATTGCAACTCAAGCTAAAGTTGAACAAAAATTAGCAACAGAATGAAAAACTAAATTCGATCTTTCTAGAGAAGATTTCCTAGCTGAGTGTTTTCAATGGAAAGATAAACATGCAAATATCATTACTGATCAATTCCGTCAAATGTGAGCTTCATGTGATTGGTCTAAAGAAAGATTTACTTTGGATGACTCAATGAATAAAAGAGTAAATAAAGCTTTTGTTGACTTATATAACAAAGGACTTATTTATAAAGGAGAATATATGGTTAACTACTCTCCAGCATTAAATACTGTTTTATCAGACCAAGAAGTTGATGTAAAAGAAGAAAAATGAAGTATGTATTATATTACATATTTTGTTGCCGGATCTGATAATGAAGTAGTAGTTGCTACAACTAGACCAGAAACACTTTTAGGTGATGTTGCTGTTGCTGTTCATCCTAAAGATAAAAGATATAAAAAACTATTAAAAGCAGGTAAAAAATTAATTTTACCTATCGTAAATAAAGAAATTCCACTTATTGCTGACGAATATGTTGATATGGAAAAAGGTACTGGAGCAGTGAAAATCACACCAGCGCACGATCCTAATGACTTCCAAATGGCAAAAAGACATGAATTACCTATGGATAGAGTTGTCCTAGGTAAAGATTGAAAAATGACAGACGTTACTGGTATTTTTGCTGGACAAGACTATATAACAGCAAGAAGTAATGTTGTAGAATTATTAAAAGCAAAAGGAAACTTAGTAAAAATAGAAGATCATGTTTCTCAAGTTGGTTACTGTAGTCGTTCTTGAGTAAAAGTTGAAACTATTATTTCTTCTCAATGGTTTGTTAAAGTTGAATCACTTGTAAAAAAAGTTACAAAATGATATAAAGCAAAAGAATTTGAAATAATTCCAAAAAGATTTAATAAAACTTTTGAAGATTGGATTTTTAATCTAAATGACTGGTGTATTTCAAGACAATTACTTTGGGGACATCAAATTCCAGTTTGGTATGGTCCAGATGAAAAAGACTTTGCTGCTGAAAATGAAACAGAAGCACTTGAATTAGCTAAAAAACATTATGGAAAAGAGGTTGAATTAACAAGAGATGAAGACGTGCTTGATACATGGTTCTCATCAGGATTATGGCCATTTTCAGTTCTTGACTACGATATGTGGAATGGAGAACAAAACGATTTAGTGAAAGAATTCTATCCTGCAGCAATGCTTGAAACATGACATGATATTATTTTCTTCTGGGTTATTAGAATGTTATTATTCTGATATGAATTTACTGGAACTACACCATTTGAAAAAATCTACTTACATGGAATGGTAAGAGATAAACATGGTGCAAAAATGAGTAAATCAGCAGGGAACGGTATTGATCCATTAGATATGATTGAAAAATACGGAACTGATGCATTAAGAGTAACTCTAAGTATCTGAAACACTCCTTGAAATGACCTAAAATTTGATGAAACAAATGTAGAAAATAACATGATTTTTATTAATAAATTATGGAATGCTTCTAGATTTGTATCTGTTAATCTATCTGAAGAAATTAAATCAACACCAGTTGTTGATATAGAAAAAGAGTTACTAGAAAATTATGATGATCTAATGTTCCATGAAAAATGGATTTTATCAAGAATTAGATATATTTCTGATCTTGTTTCAAAAGATATGGATAATAATAATTTCTCTGAAGCTGGTCAAGAATTACAATCATTTACAAAAAATGAATTCTGTGATTATTACATTGAAGAATTTAAATTAACAAAAGAAAAATCTCAATTTGGAGAAAAAGTTATTACTTACGTAATGAATAATCTTCTAAAACTATGGCATCCATATGTTCCATTTGTTTCTACTGAGATTTATAATAAATTAGGATTTGAATGAGATCTAATCGAAGTTGAATGGTCTAAAGTTCTTCTTCCAAGAGATGAAAAAATTGAAAAAGATAAACAATTAATAATTTCAATTATTAAAGAAATTAGATCATTGAGAGCAGATAATAATATTATGCCAAACAAATCAATTGGATTAATTATTTACGCTAAAAATAAAAATGCATCTGTAATTTCTGAAGTTCTTGAAGTTATTTGAGGAATCGTGAGAGCTGAATCATTTGAATTGGTTGATAAAAAACCTAATGATGATAACCTTGCTTACTGAGTAATTAAGGCTTGAGTTGAAGTTTTTGTTGATACTGCTAATGCACTTGATGTAGAAAAAGAACTGGCTAGATTAAATGAACAAATTAGTGATACTAAAGAATATATTGCTATTCTTGATAAAAAATTATTAAATGAAGCATTTGTATCTAGAGCTCCAGAAAAGCTAGTAAGAGCTGAAATGGAAAAGAAAGAACAAGCAAAACAAAAATTAGAAAAGTTAGAATTAAAACTTTCTAAATTAAATTAAAAAGAAAAAGAAACATAGTTTCTTTTTCTTTTTTGTTTTATGCAATTATTTTTACCTTTGTAAAAGCAATTTTATTGTATTTTTATAAGAATAAATATACTTTAAATTATTAGTTTTAATATAAATAATTATGAAAATATTACATTTTCTTACATATTTTATCATCGTTACTTTATTACTAAGTACATCAGTTTTTTGAAATGATGAAGATGATGAAAAGAAAACTTCAATTACAGATATTACTTATAGTTGATTTTTTAATGAAGCTGAAAAAGTAACTATCACATGAAAAGATTTTGATAAATGTGATCTAAAAATTTGAGAAAAATCAGTTGAACCAATTTCTCAATCAGAAACACAAATTGAGGTATCTATGGATTATTTTGAATGACCCAATGGGATTATTTATATTGATTGTGCTCATTGATCGACAAATCAAGAATTTAGATTTCCTTACATCGAGCGTGTTGATTTAGATGGAATAAATTCTGAATATAAAAATATTACTATTCGTTGAAAAAATCTTAAAAAAGTTACTTCGGTAAATATTGAATGAGGTGATTTCAAAATTAGTGGACAAAGTGATACTTTGATTATGGGAAATCTTCCTGTAAAAATTAAAGAAAAAGAAATTTCATTGTCTTCAAATAACTTAAAATCGAATGAATTTCCACTTGATATAAAAATACCAAAAATTACTTATATTTCTGCTGAGAATTGATTTTATGTAGAAAATAAAGTAAAAATATTTTGAGAAAATATATTTGATGAAAATCAATTTAAACTCTATGTATGAAATGATAAAATTGATGACTATAAAATGAATAAAGATTTAAAATTTATTGAATTCACTTTGTGAAATAAAATTGGAAATCTAGATATTTATATAGAAAAAAATAAGTTTATATCAAATTCAATACCATTAAATATTCATGGTGATAAATTAAAGATTACTAAAATTTCTGAAAAATCTTATACAAGAGATGTAACAAACGAAAGAGTCGAGGCAATTGTATTAACTGCAAAAAATATTCCATTTAATGAAGATGATATGAAAGTATATCATAATGGAGTTGAATTAGATGGTGTATCAATTGAAAATGATGAAATTTACCTGAACTATCTTAAATTAGATGGTTGAAATAATTTCTTCAAAGTTTCTGTAAATGGAAAATATTCAAATACTGTGAATAAAATTAAAGATATGGATTTTCCATCAATTGTGGATATAGAAAAAACGAAACTTGATAAAGATGGAAATAGAATAGTAACTTTAAATATACAATGATTCTCATCTAGTACGGATGAAATTTATTATATGAATTCAAAGCTCCCTATTGTTGGTTGTTATTCAGGTCAATGTAGAGTTCAATTATACCCAACAACAGTTAATGGACACTTTAATGTATCTAGAAACTGATCTATGAGTCCTGAAATATTTGAGTTTGATTTCAGTAATAATTTAAAACCATATATTGAATATATTTCATTTCCTTCATGATTTAAACCGGGAGCTCCTGTTGTTATAGTATGAAACAAATTCGATTCTGCATCTGTTAATGGGATAAATTTATTCCGTACAAGAGATTGAAAACTGGATATTAAAGTTAGTGATACAAAAATTTCTGGAAACCTTCCTATTGATTTCAATAAAACTCTTCTGTCCACTCTATATGTTTCAAACTATGGATCAAATCAAAAAATTGATTTTACTGCTGAAACTATCAGTTGATCAAAAATTTACTGACCAGGTATAATTGAATCAGTAAAAAATACAAAAAAGGGTGAATTAATAACAACTTGATCTAAAGTGGTTCTTAGATGAAAATGAATTAAATTATGAGATTCCATTGTTTTTTGAGATGAAAAAGTAAAGTTACTTTTTGAAAAATGAAATCCATTTCCTGAATTTACTATTCCTAAAGTTTTAGAAGCAAAAGAGCATAAAGTTAAAATCGTTAATGTAAATAATATAGAATCAGAAGAATTTTGATTATTTATTTATAAACAATGACAAAAACCTCAATTGCGTATCAAAAATGAAAAACTAGTGTTACCAGAACTAATGACAAATAAACAAAATATAGGATCGTTATTAAAAATAAAATTACAAAATACCGTATCTAAAGTGAGAATTAATTCTATAGAATTTGATGTTGATGCAGACGATTATTCTGAAGTTGGAACGTTTAAATTACAAATCGATAATAGAGAAGTATGAACTTCACTCGTAAATTTTGGTGGAAAACTACTGTTTGATAGACCATTTGATTTGTATGAATGATGAAAAGAATACACATTAACTTTATCGAAAGTATCGCATTTTTGAGAAATGTGAGATATAAAAATTAGTCTTCTAAAGGATTGAATTGATGCAGCTTCTTATGATAGAAGTATAAATACTGTACCAATATTTATTGAAAAATCTGATGTATCAGTTGATCTATTAGTTAAAAATGAAGAAATAGAAAAATGTATTCCTTATAAAACATGAGAATGATTTTGTGAAAAAGAGGATAAAAAAAATACTGAAACAAAAAATAACGATGACGAAAAAATAGAAGATAAAAAACCAGTTGACGAAAAAAAATCAGAAGACAATCTAGATGATAAAACTAGTCATGAAGAAAAAAATGTTGATAATTCTAAATATGCATCTATTGATGCAAAATTAGAAAAAGTATATAAATCATATTCTAGAAAACCAATAAGAACACAAATAAAAGTGTTTAAATCTTTATCTTTTCAGTTAAAAAAATTATTGCAAAAGACAAAACCATGAGCGAGAAAAGATGCTATTAACTTTATTTATAATGATGTTAATAATCACTATAAAAAGCTTTTTAAACAATATATTTTATCTAAAAAGAAGAATTAAAAATTCTTCTTTTTTTGATTAAATAAATAGTAGTTTTTATGAAGTAAAATTGGAATATACTCCTAGTAACTTTTTTTTCTTTTTCAGTTTACAAAAAATAAAAACTGATTATAGTGAGCTTAAGAATTACTTTTTAACATTTTCATTATGAAAAAAATAAGCATTATCGCAACGATCGCACTACTATCAGTTTGTTCTGTATTTGCAAATGAAAGTATTGAAAATGAATATTATCAAGAAAGTATTCAATCTTTTATAAATTCACCAAGTAAAGAGGATTTACCATCTATTACTGATACTGATGACTTATACTGCGAAACAATTTATTTAGAAGCAAACAGAAGAAGAGAATATACTCCAACTGAATTAAGTAAATGTGAAATTTATATTGATTTAAAAAATCAAGATGAAATAAATTATAAAAACTTCCAACAAATAAAAAGAGAAATTGATTAATTTCTCTTTTTTCTTTGTGAAAAATTTATTTTTTACTATACTATTGCAAAATTAATAATTAAATTTATAAACTATGAAAATCGGTATTGTTGGATTACCAAATGTTGGGAAATCTACACTATTCAATGCATTAACTAAAAACTATTCAGCTGATGCTCAAAACTTCCCATTTTGTACAATTGAACCAAATGTTGGGATTGTTAACGTAAATGATGAAAGATTAGAAAAAATTAGAGTGGCGGTTAACGGAGCAAAAGTAATTCCAGCTAATTGTGAATTTATCGATATTGCGGGGATTGTTAAAGGTGCTTCTTCTTGAGAATGATTAGGGAATAAATTTTTAGCTAATATTAGAGAAGCTGATGCTATCTTACAAGTTGTTAGAATTTTTGAAGATGGAGATATTATTCATGTACATGGAGCTGTTGATCCAAAAGGTGATATCGAAGTTATTAATTCAGAATTAATTCTAGCAGATATTGAATCAATTGAAAAAAGAGTTACAAAAGATACAAAAAAAGCAAGATCAGATAAAGACGTAGCAAGAGCTTTAGAAGTTTGTGCTAAAGTAAAAGAAAAACTAGAACAAGGAATCATTGTAAATGATATGGGACTATCAGAAGAAGAATTAGATGATATTAAAGATTTACATTTATTAACAAACAAAAAGTTTGTTTACGCTTGTAATGTTTCTGAAGATATGATGGATACATCAGAAGAAGAGCTAAAAAAACTTATTGGAATTACCTCGTCAGAAACAAGAGTTGTTCCAGTTTGTGCAAAACTTGAAGCTGATATGGTAGAAATGTCAGAAGAAGAAAAACATGAATTTTTATCTGAAATGGGATTAATCTCAACTGGTTTAGATAACTTAATTAAAGCTTCATATGATGCTTTAGGACTTGAATACTACTTTACTGCTGGGGAACAAGAAGTAAGAGCTTGGACTATCAAAAAAGCTTCTACTGCTCCACAAGCTGCATGAGTTATTCATACTGACTTTGAAAAATGATTTATTAAAGCTGATGTTGTAAATTGGGCGGACATTGTTGAAAATGGTGGATGGTCACAAGCAAGAGTAGCGGGGAAAGTTTCTCTTGAGGGGAAAGATTATATCGTTCAAGATGGAGATGTAATTCTATTTAAATTCAACGTATAATAAAAAAACTCAGATAATTCTGAGTTTTTTGTTTTATTTAAGTTAATCTATTATAATAAAATAAATTGATCCCTAAAAAAATACAATGGTTAAATACGATTGAGCAAAATTAACTGCCTGAGAATTAAAATACTTAGATGAATGAGAACAACCTGAATACGTAAATTGAATTGTGAAAAAAACAGAATTTTCAATTAAGACAGCTGTAAAAATGGTTACAGAACAAAGAAAATTCAATAAACAATCACAGTTTAGTAACGTAAAACCAATTTCATTAATGTTGGATAAATTAGATATTCTCGATAAGGACGAAAAAATTGAAACATGTAAAAATTTATTATTTGCTCAATTTCATATACAAATGTTAGATTATAGAACCATTGACTTAACAAATGATAGTTCAACGAGAAAATTATTATATCTTATGTACTCATATGGAGTACCTGATGATATATTTGAAGATATCTATGAAATATTTATTGAAAAAATACTATACGAACAAAAAAAACTCAGATAAATCTGAGTTTTTTTTATGCTTTCTTTCTAAATTTAGCAACATAGAAACCTTCATTTTCTTCACTTGGAAGATATCTAATTGTATCAACAATTTCTTTACGGAAATGTTGTTTTCCAAATTGTTTTAAACCTGGTCTAGCATAAGGAGAGTCTAATTCCATTTTTACTAACTCTAATTCTGGATAGTTTGATAAAATGAAATGTACTGCAGCTTCATTTTCTTCTGGAGCTAGTGTACAAGTAGAAAATACTAATGTTCCACCTTTTTTAAGAAGAGGAATAATTTTTTCTAGAATTGATTTTGAAATTCTATAATGTTTTTTGAAAATATCTTCTTTCCAGAACCCAAAAGATTTTTCTTTAGTTAGGTTAATTCTTCATTCAGAAGTACAAGGAGCATCAAATAAAATATTATCAAAATATTCGTATGTTTCGTTTTCAGTCCAACCTTGTGCCGTTAAGTATTCTGATAATTTAACTTCTAATTTTCTTGCATCAGTTTTAAAAACTTGAGTATTTAAAACACCTTGTCTTGCGATTGTATAGTTTAATTTTTCTACTCTAATAGCATTATTATCACAAGCAATTATTTCACCTGTATTATTTAACATCATTGCGATTTGTGATGTTTTACTTCATGGCGCAGCAGTTGCATCCAAAACTTTGTTTCATTCTTTTAAATCAAGAAAATGAACTGGAATTTGACTTGTTATTTGTTGAAGGTAAATGTGACCTTTTCTAAATAAAGACATATCAGCAATTCTTTTCCCATTATTATTTACGATTTTATAACAATTGTCGATATATGGAACTTTTTCAATTTCAAATTTTAATTGTTCTAATTTTTCAATTGCTTCTGCTTCAGTCATTTTTAGAGTATTTACTCTAAATGTAGTTGCTCTTTTTTCAGTATTGAAACCCTTTTTTATGATTTCAATATCTTCTGCTGAATAGATTTCTTTTACTCTATCCCAAAATTCTTTTGGTAAGTTGTTTTCCATTATATTTATTAAGTTATTAATTATTTATTTTTTTTCTCCATAAAGTTCTTCCATTTCTTTATTTTTTTCTACCATATATTTTTTGAACTCATCTTGTTTATATTTGTAAATATAAATTCATACAGCTCAGAGTATAAGTAACATAATTTTTCAAAAATGTTCGATGATAACTTTGTAGTAATCTGCAAATATTACTCCGAGTAATATTATTATTGACGCCCGGATGCAAGAACCTATGATATTGTAAATCATAAATTTTTTACTATTCATCCCCATGCTTCAAGCAATAAATGGGAGAAATGCACGAGTCATTGGATGAAATTTTCAAACAATAATTCACCAAGGTCACCATTTATGAATTCAATCTTTAAGATATTTTACTTCTGTTAGCCCAATTCCAAACCATAATCCATATTTTTTAAAAAATGAATCTCCGAAATGTTTTCATAATAGATATCAAACATAGTTTCATAATATAGCTCAAATAGTTGCAATAAGAACTATGTAAGCGAGATTCACATAACTTATGTTTCAGAAAAATCATCAAACAATCAGTAGGATATTTTGTCATGGGACTACAACTCATAAAACCGGGAAAGCTTCGATAAAACTACTAAATCATGCAATTACATAGTTCCAAAATCACAAACCTTCAATAAGTACTCTCATCCATTCAATAAATGCTTCGATCCATTCTTTTTTAAAGATAGAAATCAGAGCAAGAATAATAGATAATCAAATTAATAATATATTTAGCAAATGTATTATTTTTTGAAATATTTTCTTTATCATAATATTTAATTTGTTCATAAAAAAATTCTGCATAAGAGTATGTAGTTTTTTGCTTTTTACAAGTGTTTTTCTTGATTTTTTTTCTTTTTTCTTACAATAAAATAGAATTTTTAATCTTTAAATAATTTATGGAATATGAAAGTCGTAAAAAATAGCATATTATATGTTGCAATTTCAGGTGTTTTTCTTTTAGTTTCACTGTTTTTATTAATCTTCGGAAAACTAAATTTAGGTATTGATATGACAGGTGGTATTCAAATGGATTTTGATCATCAAGCTGAATTAAATATTACTGATATTAAAAAAGAAATTGATGCAGAAGCAAAAGCTTTTAAACATAATGGGGAAGAAGTAATTAATGATACTTCAGTTTATACAGTAACTGGTGAAAAAACAGTTTCAGTTGTTGTATGATTTCATAATGACATCCAAGATAAAGAACTTGAACTTTTAAAAGAAGATTTCAGAAAAAAAACTTTTAATATTATTGAATCACACGATGAAGAAATAATTGAATCAAAATATGTAAATATCTGAAAAAGTTTTGGTGACTTTATTAAAGATACAGCAATTATTACACTTATTATCGCAATTATTGCAATTGCTATTTATGTAACTTATGCATTCTCTGGTGTAGTTTCATGAATTAGTATTTGGTCATTTGCTATTATTACGATTATTACATTATTTCATGATGTTTTAATTTCTACTGGTCTATATATCGCCACTTCAATGTTCTTACCAGAATTTAAAATTGATACTTTCTTCGTTACAGCACTACTAACTATTCTTGGTTATTCAATTAATGATACAATTGTAGTTTTCGATAGAATTCGTTCAAACTTAGTTAAATATGCTGGAAAAAAAGGAAAAGATGGAAAAAAATTAAATGAAATTGTAGATCTTTCTATCACTCAAACAATCGTAAGAAGTATTTATACAAGTGTAACTTTACTATTTGTTCTTCTAACTATTTTCTTCTTTGGACCTGAAACGATTAAAGGTTTCGTACTTGTTATGATTTTTGGTACAATCGTTGGTACATACTCTTCAGTATTTATCGCATCACCATTATTATACCTTGCAAATAAAGATAAAGAATTAACTGTTTATAAAAAACAAGTTGTAAATCCAGAAGATAAAATTGTTGTATAATTTTACTATTAAAAATATATTATCATGTCTAAATGGGATAAAATTAGTTTTGAAGGTAAGCATATAGATGAAAAAGTTTTACATTATTGTAGACCAAGTAAATATCAAACATTTTACGAAATCTTAAAAATAGAAATACCAGTTTTATTAATTTCAATAATTTTTATTCTGGTATCTCTTTATGAGATTCTATCATTTTCAATCACATTACCAATCATTGCATTACTTTGGGTTGTTTCATCTTTAACGGTAGCTTATAAAATCTATCGTTCTAAAAATAATTATCTTTTTATTACATCTAAAAGAATTTTATTTCACTGAATGGAATGATTATTTAAAGATTATGTAAAAAAAATCTCTTATAATAATATCCGTAATGTGAATTTCTTTACTGAAAGTTTATTTTGAAAAATATTTAAATATGGAAGTTTAGAAATACAAAGTTCACACGGATGAGAATGAGATATAGCAGTTTATCATATTGAAAATGGGAAAATGCTTACTCATTATATAGATAAAGTTATGCATTTATCTCCAGATGAAAGAAATGAATTTGCAGAATTTGATCCAGAATATTTTAAAAATTGGAAAAACTAATATGTATACAGCACTGAAAAAATTATTTTCATTTTACATAAATCAAGTAGGGAAAAAAATGTTTATTTTTTTCCTCTTTTTTTGAATTTTTACTTCTTTTTTAGCAATACTAGAACCATTGCTATTTTCGCAAGTTATTAAAGTAATTGAGGAATATTTAAAAACAGACACATTTAACACAGATAGATTTGTCGAAATACTTATCTATTGGGCAATGTTAATTATATCTTCAGTAGGATTAAATTTTATATATAGATATTACATTGCAGACTTAACATGTTTAACGAATTTTCGTGAAATAGTTAAATCTAAATGATCGGAAGTATTGCAAATGTCTTACTCTGAATATCTGACAAAAAAGACTTGAAGCTTATATAAAAATTTCGACAGAGGAACTTCGGTTTATTTTACATTTTTATTCTTTTGTTTTAAAGATCTTTTTAAGAATGTATCATCAGTTTTAATCATAATAATTATTATGTTGTGCGTTGATGTGAGAATGACTTTAATCTCACTATCAATGTTACCAGTAATGGTTTGATTATGAATCTACTTTAATGTAAAAACATATAACAGACAACTACAACTACATAAAAAATGGGATAAAGCATTTTGAGTTTTATGAGATGTTTTAAATAATTTTCTTGTATCAAAAGCGTTAGTTCTAGAAAAAAAATTCATTAAAAAATTACACTGAGAAATAGATTATATAGACAGAGAACAAAAGAAATTATCTTTTGTTTGGTCATTTTCTGATATTTATGTAACACTTCTTATCGCTACATCTAGAATTCTAGTTTTATGATTTGGGACTTATTATCTTGTTCAATGAGAAATTTCATTTGCTACTTTGTTCCTATTTTTTAGTTATTTGGGTTGGGTATATTTTCCACTGAGTTTTATATTTGGATCACTGAAACAAATTCAAAAAGAACTATCTGAGGCACAAAAATTTCACGAAGAATTTGATAAATTTTCAATGGATATAGATGAAAATTCAGAAAACAAACTTTCAGATGTGAAATGAGATATATCTTTTACAAATGTTAATTTTGGTTACAGTAAAGATAAAAATATATTAAATGATTTAAATTTTTCTATAGAACCATGAGAAAAAGTTGCTTTTGTTTGAAATACATGAGCAGGTAAATCAACGATTGTTAATCTACTTCTTCGTTTTTGGGATATTGATTCTTGAGAAATCACAGTAGATAATCAAAATATAAATAATATTTCAAAAGCATCACTCAGAAATCATGTTTGAGTTGTAATGCAAGATAATTCTTTATACAATACAACAATTCGTGAAAATCTTGAATACGCAAAAGAGGGAGCTACTTATGAGGAATTAAAAGATGCGTTAAGTAAAGCTGAGGCAAATTTTGTATTTGATTTGGAGAAATGAATTGATACAGTTATTTGAGAAAGAGGTTTGAAATTATCAGGTTGAGAAAAACAAAGGTTAAATATAGCTAGGCTATTTTTAAAAAATCCAGAAATCCTTGTTTTAGATGAGGCAACATCAGCACTTGATAATACTACAGAAAGACTGATTCAAAAAGCACTTGATAAAATTATGGAAAATAGAACAGCAATTATTATTGCACATAGACTTTCAACAATTAAACATGTAGATAAGATATTTGTTCTAGAGCATGGTGCAATTATAGAATCATGAAATTATGAATCTCTTATGAAAAAAGGTGGGAAATTCTCAGAGTTAGCCAGTGCTGACCATTTAAGTTTATAATAAATTTGTATGTGTGAACTTTGCAATTCAATTAAAGACGAACATAGATTAATTAAAGAGACTAAATATAGTTTTTGTATTATATGTAAGTGTCCTTTGAGGTTTTGACATTTAATGGTTATGCCAAAGAGACATGTAATGCAAACTAATATGAATGATCTATCATTAGAAGAGTCTCATGATTTAATGTGTTTGTTAAATGATATTCAGAAAATAGTTGAAGATCTTTCAAATGAATCAGCTATTATTCTTAAAAACAATGGAAAACACATGACTCAGGCACATTTACACTTTCATATTTTTCCAAGTAAGTGAAATTTAAGACAATTAGTTGCAAATTATGAGAATCTCCCAGAACGCATAGATATATCTTATGAAAAATATATAGAAATGAGAGACAAAATAAAGCAGAGAATATATGAAAATTAGAATATTTTACGTTATAAAAAATATAAAATGATTAATCATTTAGCTATTATTATGGATGGGAATAGAAGATGGGCAAAATCTCGTTTTCTTCCATCTCTTGCTGGTCATAAAGCTTGAGCTGACAATGCTATGAAAATCACAGAATTAGCAGCAAAAAAATGAATCAATTATCTGACACTTTGGGCTCTTTCTACTGATAATTTACAAAAAAGACCAGAAGATGAAGTTTGAGGAATAATTAAAATCATAAATAATATAGAAAATTATTTAGAAAATATGATTAAGAATAATCTTAAATTTGAAACAATTTGAGATATTTCTAAGCTACCAAAAGAATCACAAATTATATTAGAAAAAGTTAAAAAAAGAACAGAAAATAACACAGGGATTACTCTAATTTTAGCTTTAATATATTGAGGGCAAGATGAAATTCTTCGCGCAACTAAAAAAATTATAAAAGACTGATTAGATCCGGATTCGCTTACAAAAGAAGAGTTTAGAAACTATACAGATACTGGGAAATTTCCTGTAGTTGATATGATAGTTAGAACTGGATGAGATATTCGTCATAGCGGTTTTATGTTATTTGATTCTGAATATGCGGAATATTACTTTACTCCAAAATGATGGCCAGATTATAATGAGGAAGAATTAGATAAAACAATAGATTCTTTCTCGAAATCTAAAAGAAATTTCTGAAAATAAAAATAATCCCTAATGCTTTTTTATGCTCCCAAATTGGTATGAAGAATACAAAATGTTTATCGAAAAATCTATTGATATAACATTAGATAAATATATTACAAAAAATAACTCTAATTCTTGATTAGAATATTTTAGAGATGCTATTATTTATGCAACACGTGGATGAAAAAAATTACGTGCAATTTTAGCACTAGAAATGTATTTATCATTTTCAAAAAAACAATTATCTGAAATAGATTTCAACGATGACATAGTTCAATTACTTGTTGCTATTGAATGTATGCATGCATATTCATTAGTTCATGATGATTTACCTTGTATGGATAATGATGAATATAGACGTGGACAATTAACAACTTGGAAAAAATATTGAGAATATCAAGCGGTTCTTACGGGAGATTTGTTAAATACGTTTTGTTTTGAGTTACTTTCAGATATAAAAAATAAAAATCACGCAATTTCCGTTCTGAAGATTATATCACAATCAACGGGTTTTTCTGGAATGATTTGATGACAAATATCTGATATGTATTTTGAGGAAAATTCTGAAAACTTAACATATTCTGATTTATTAGAAATTCATAACAAAAAAACAGGAGCCTTGATTAAGGCATCAATTCTATCAGGAATTGTGTTGGCAAATCATGAAGATGAACAAGATGAATTTGCTTCATTCTGAGAAAAATTATGATTAGCATTCCAAATAAAAGATGATTTATTAGATGTTGAATGAAGTTTTGAGGAAACTTGAAAAAGTGTATGATGAGAAGAAAAGGGATTTGTATATTTCTTGTGATTAGAAAAAACTAAATTAGAATTACATAATTTGATTGTATATTGTGATAATAAGGCAAAAGAATTACAGTCAGAAAAATTAGAATTCATAGTTCAATATATTGAAAAAAGAACAAAATAAAAAATCTGACCGAAGGTCAGATTTTTTATATCTCAAATATTCTATTTTCCCATTTTTCTTGATAATTATTTTCGATAAGTAAATTTATAGAAATATTTGATTTTCTTACTTCTATTTTTACTTCTTCATCTGATTGGGTTAAATTTCTACCATCTGTATAAATTTCAATTGGATAACATCTTCAACTATTAGTGATTGTAAATTCTTCATTATCTTTAATAATAATACTTCACAGTTTTTTTGGTTGCCAACATGCTTTTGGTGTAATGCTTAATACTTCAGAATTATGAGATATCAGAGGTCCTCAAAGGGAAGTATTGTAACCAGTTGATCCTAATGGTGTTGATATAAGCATACCATCTCATTTCAAAGTAATGTGTTTTTTGTTTTTCAACTCTAATAATAACTCTAACATTTTTCAATTTCAAGCTGTTATGTTTACTTCATTAAAAAACGTATCTTGAAAACACTGATTTTTTGTGTGAACTTTTACTTCCATGAGTGGAAAATTTCTTTTTGTAAATAGAGAATTTTCTTTTATGAATTCTTTATCATTTAATAAAAATCAAACGGTTCAAAAATTTATTCACAAGAATTGTTCTTCTTTTCTATAATATTGATTTATTGCTTGAAGAATAGTTCAATCTCAACCTAAAACGATTATTGTTTTTTCTTCTAATTTATTGGTGATATTTTTTAATATATCACTTTTAATAAAAAGATTAAGTTCAATGTTGTTTTCTTTTTGATAGTCATTACAACAAATTGTATGAATTCATAGTTTTTCTGAATAAAGCATGAATTGTTAAATTATTTAGTATAT
>CAJXJP010000023.1 GCA_913055215.1 uncultured Candidatus Altimarinota bacterium
CAAAATAATAGTAGTAATTTTGAAATTAGGAACTGTAAAATAGATAAATTAATTATTAAAAATTCAAATCTATGAAAAGCCGTTTTCAATTGAGTTACTATTTGAAAACTTGAAATACAAAATGCTACTTTGAACGATTGTATATTTAATTGAGTAGATTTTGAAGATTATGAATTGGAAGAGATTGTATATAAACCAACAATAATTAAAAAATTAAAAGAATGTAAAAAGAAAACTAATATCAAGGTAATTAAATTTGTTGATTACAAATGTATGAAAGATAATTACAGACAATTGAAGCATATAATGGATAAGAATGGTAACTATATCGAAGCAAATCATTTCCACTCTTTAGAAATGGAATATACAATGAAGTATTACTATTCACTAGAGAGTAGTAAAGACAGTAAATTATCTAATCTTTACAATAATGAATTTTTAAATTTTGATATTATTGAAAGTTCAAATAAATATATATTGAATCTTTCATATTTAATTAATAATTTCTGAATCAATCCTATTAGAAATTTTTTTGTTATTTTATCATATATATATTATGTGATGGCAATATCTTTTTTCAGTAACTATGCAGCTCGTGAAATTGAAACAGCAAATTACCAAGCAATTGTACAATTGTTTGTTTGATGAACAATGATTATATCAGCAATTTATATATTTGTTTGTTATATAAGAAATCCAGTTGCGAATATTTCTAAGTTTCAAAAATTATTTACTACAATCTTATTTATATTATTTTTTGTTTCTTTATTTATGGATTACTTACATTTTAAATGAGTTTATACACTTATTTACCTAATAAATCCATTCTCATGACTAACACCTAATTCTATGTCACACTTACTCTGGACAGAACAAATCTGAATGATTATTCATAAAATCATCTACTGAATCCTTATCTACCAACTGATTATCTCACTTAAAAGAACAACTAAACGCTAAAAAACATGAACTACTGATCAAAAATTATTATCGTAAATATATTTGTATGTTTCATTTTTTGATGAATATTTATATATAATTACGAAAAACAACACGAATTAATTCCAAGTTGAGATAATAAACTAACAACTTTAGAATTATGAGACCTAACCGTTACAGAAAATGATTCTAGTTGAACAGGAGTCATTATTCAAAACGATTACAAATCTGAGATAGAAGTAGCATTTTTAGGTGATGTTATGATTTGATGAAGAGTGAAAGATGCTATGTATAAACATGGTCAATCATATGTTTTTTCAGGCTCACAAGAATTTTTGAATAAAAAACATGCGGTGATTTTAAATTTAGAAACACCTGTAACTGAGCAAATAAAGAAAATAAATAAAACCTATACTTTTAAAGCTGATAAGAAACATTTAGAATGATTAAAAAGTTTTAATGATCACTTAGTCGTAAATCTTGCGAATAACCATATTTGAGATTTTACTAATAGTTGAGTTATTGATACTTTAGATAATTTGAATGAATATGAAATTCCATATTTCTGAGCAGGGAAGAATAAACTAGAAGCTGATAAAGTTTTCATAACTGAAGTAGAATGAGTTAAAATAGCACTTATTGGTCAAACTTGTGTAAATCCTCTAACTTTTCGTGCTACGGAAACAACGCCTTGAAATTCATGATTTAATAAAAAAGTACTGAAACAGGAAATTGATTCTGCAAAAACTAATTGAGCAGATATTGTAGTTTTTAATTTGCATTGTGGGGCTGAATACACAAACTGACCAAATAAAATTCAGAAAGAATTTGCTTATTTTGCCATTGATAATTGAGTTGATTTGGTAATCTGACATCATCCACATTGGTACCAGCCTATAGAAATATATAAAAACAAAATGATTTTTTATAGTTTATGAGATTATATTTTTGATATTTTCAGAGGAAGAAGAACGCAAGAGTGAATTATTGCCAATATTAAAATCACAGATAAAAAAATTACGTGAGCTGAAATAACCCCAAGTTATACTCAATGATTTTGAAATACTGTAATTTCTGATGAAACCAAAGCTCATTTTGCATTAAATGAGCTTTATGAAATCAGTAAAAAACTTTGAGATATCCCAAGTATCAAAGATTGATTTATAATTTTAGAATAAAAAAAAGAAGATTTTTAATCTTCTTTTTTTAGTATTAATTCTTGAGTAGGGAAAGCCATATCTAAACCGGCTTTTTCAAATTGTTCTTTAATCTTCAGATTAATCTCCTCTTTTTGTTTTAAGTATTCAACATAGTTTTTATTTACAAGTGAAAAATACGTAACTTGAATATCTAAAGAAAATGCATTAAATGCGTCGAAATTAACACGATAACTAGAAATACCATTTTCAGTTTTATAGACTTCTAAGATTTCTTCTATTATTTTTACACCTTCTTTCATTTTATCAAGAGTTGTCCCATAAACTAATCAAATTGAATAAAATGTTTTTCTATTTTGCCTTACTGAATAATTTTCTATTGAGCTTGAAATTATATTTTCATTTGGAATCATAACTTGATGACCTGCCTGATCTGTAATAGTTAGATACGATAATCCTATATCTTTTACTGTTCAAATATGTCAGTTAATATTAATAAAGTCTCAAATTTTAAATGGCCTATTTAATAAAATGGTAATCGCTCAGAAAACATTTGTAATTGATTTTTGTGCAGCTAAAGCTACAGCTAACCCTCAGATTCATGCTCATGCAACTAATGCTGAAACATCATATCCAAGATTTCATATAATTGAAATAGCTCAAATAACCCAGATAAATATTACAATAATTTTATTTATAAAGGGAAGTAAGGTTTTACTAACCGCTTTAAGTTTAGATTTTAAAATTAATTCTTTTTCAAAAACAACATTTACAAAACTCGTAAGAAGTATGAGAAATACGATAATAACTAATACTGATGTGATTTGATTTACTAATATATCAACATATTTTCAAGTAGCAGCAAGTGTGAAAAATATATATCCAGCAGCTATATATTTAGTAATATTTAAAAATTTAATTATAAATTCTCATAATACTTCATCTAGTTGCGTTTCTGTTCTTGCTGAAATTTTTGAAAACACTTTATCTAAGATTCTAATAGAAACATTTAAGGCTCACAATAAAGTGAAAAATCAAAATATAGCATTAAAATAAGATAATCCAATATCTCAATAAGGTTTCTCATTTATTACTTGAAATATTTGATGATTTGAATAAAAGTGAGCAAATCAAAAATATGCGATTCAGAAAAATACATATAAATAACTCTTTAACAAGCTGATAGTTTGTTTCATATTTTGAATAAAAATTATAAATCCTCAAAAATTATATAAAAATATAAAATTTTTACAAAAAAATAAAGAAGCAGAGCTTCTTTATTTTTAGTTTTGATCATCTTCTTTAGCAATTCTTCTGATAATACCAAAATTTGTATAATCTTTTTCCATATTAATCCAAACTTCATATCCACCACCATGAGCTGATTGTACATCTTCAGCGATGTCTTTTTCGAATTTTACTTCATCAGTAAATGTAGTCCCTGCTTTTTCAACACCATGATTGATTTTTGTTCTATAGATTTTTTCTACTTTTGCTTTTTTTACTCCATCAGGATTAACAATTTCGATTTCATCACCAACTTCAAATTTATTTTTTACCTCAACTCTACAAAGTTTATTTTCTTCATCGTAATCTCTAAGCATACCTAAATATACTTTTGTTTGGAAACCACCATTTCTTTCATAGAATTGTGCATTATCATTGAGATTCCCCGCTAAGAATCCTGGAATATAACCTCTATTAGAGATTCCAAATAATTCTTCAGAAAGTTTTACAGAATCAAAAGATTCTCCTCTTTCCATAGCATCAACAGCTTCTCTATAAGCTAAACCTACAGAAGCAAGATAGTTTACAGTTTTATTTCTTCATTCTACTTTGAATGAAATAATACCAGCATCTTTTAAGTCTTCCATATAATCAATTGCACAAAGATCTCTTGAGTTCATTAAATATGTTCCGTATTGATCTTCGTCGATTGGCATAAGTTCTCCTGATCTTTCTTTTTCATCAAGGTAGAAATTCCCAGTTAATTCTTCATATTCATCTGGTCTACCAGTTACAGCTTCTAGTTCAGATTCTGATTTTTCATCTTTAAATACTTTAAATTCCCATCTACAAGAGTGAGAACAAGTTCCTTGATTTGCATCTCTGTTTGATAAGTAGTTTGAAATTAAACATCTTCCAGAGTATGCCATACAAATTGCACCATGTACAAATGCTTCTAATTCCATATCTGGCACTGCATCCTGAATTTCTTTCATTTCTTTGATTGAGATTTCTCTTGAAAGGATAATTCTTTTAATTCCTAGTTTTGACCAAAATTTAGCTTGTGCCCAGTTTGTATTATTTGCTTGAACAGATAAATGTACTTCTACATCAGGGAATTCAGTTCTTACTAAATCGATAAGTCCTGGATCTGACATAATAAATGCATCTGGTCCCATTTCAACCATTTTTCTAAATTGAGCCATGAATGGTTTGATTTTTACGTTATGAGCGTAAATATTTGCAGTAAAATATATTTTTTTACCAAGATTATGAGCGTAATCTACAGCTTCTTTAATAGTTTTCATATTAAAAGCATTTGTTCTTGCTCTGAGTGAAAACATTGGAACACCAACATAAGTAGCGTCTGCTCCGTATGCATAAGCGAATTTCAATTTTTCCATATCTCATGCTGGCATGAGTAATTCTAATTTTTTTGTCATAATTCCAGGGTTAGTGATAAAAACTCATTTGTGGTGAGCCCATGACTTTTTAAATAATGTGTGTGAAATATATATTTTTTTTCAAAAAAAGCAACAAAATATTAACTTGCTTTATGAGAATTGTTCTTATAATAGTTTCACTCACCACACAAATGGATTTGAGTTATTTTTGCGGTAACATTGCAAGTTATTAATTAAAAATATAGGTATGATATATAATGAAAAATTTACACTACTAACTTTTTATAAGTTTGTAGATGTAGCTAATCCAAAAGATGAAGTAGAAAAACATTTAAGATTCTGTAAAGATATCTGAATGAAGGGGAGAATCTATATCGGTTCAGAAGGTATTTCATCAACAGTAACGTGTAACGAAGGACAACTTCAAGCATATAAAATGTATCTTGATTCTCATGAACTATTTAACAATCCTGAAGACTTTGATATAAAATCTTGTAAAGTTGATAGTCATAAATTCCCAAGAATGGCGGTGAAACATAGAGAAGAAATCGTAGCACTTTGAAAAAAATATTCTAAAGAAGAAATCGAAGAAGCTTGAAACAGAATGGAAATTGATGAATTTAAAGATCTTATAGATAACGGAAATCCAGATGATTATATTATTCTTGATATGAGAAATAATCATGAATATAAACTCGGTCATTTTAAAAATGCAATTCCAGCAAATACTATGAATTTCAGAGAATTAGAAAATGAAATAGAAGACTATAAAAAACAATTCTGAGACAAAAAAGTTATCTCATATTGTACTGGTTGAATCAGATGTGAAAAATCAACAGTTATGCTTCAAAAAGCATGATTAAAAAACACTTATCAATTAGATGGTTGAGTTGTGAAATACATCAATACATATAATGATGGAAACTGGGAAGGGAATCTTTATGTCTTCGATGATAGAGTTTCTGATTTTGTTTGAGATAATGATACACATACAACTATCTGAGAATGTAACTATACTGGTAAAAAAACAGATAACTGTGAAAATTGTAGATACTCGCATTGTAATGCTAGATTAATTGCAGATAAAAAAGAATACAAAAATCACTTTGGTTTCTGTAGTCGTGAATGTGCAGATAAAGCTATAGCTTCAGGTCATGTTAAACATGTAGATTTTGACTCTATGCATTATAAAAATGAAAGAGCGAGAATTAAAGTAAAACCAGAACTTGAAGAATCTATTATGAATAAAATTAAAACTCATCTGGAAGAAAAATTAGAATGAGTTGAATTTAATCATAAACTATCACAAAAAGAAGATGTAATTATTGATTAATTATAATAAAAAAAGATAATATAAATTATTATCTTTTTTTAATGCGATTTTTTCTTTATTCATTAATATTTTTATTTCTAATTTAATAAAATATTTAAAAATATAAAAAAAGTTTTGACTATGATAAAAATTTTCTTATAAATAAATCAATTAAGTTATTAATATACTTAATTCTTAGAGGAGGTGCAGACTAAGTTACTGTCTCACTCTAACGATAATGAGTAGTGTACCACTTGACTAACCAAGTCACGTAAGTGACGAGTACAGCATACGGATATGTCACAAAAATTATCTAACCTAAGTTAAAAAAGGAAAAACATAGATTTAGCTATATGAGGTGCAGACTAAGTTACTGTCTCACTCTATTAGTAATTATTAGTATTCTACTTTACCTGTTTTCCATTACTGTTTTTAGGTAGTGGCGACAAATATACTTTTGAAACGAAAGTTACTAAACTAAATCACAATACCAAAGACCAAGCTCATGCTTGGTCTTTTACTTTTTCTAAAAAAGTCTTGCAATATACTTTTTCTCAATATAATTTTTTCGTTAATGATAAGTATTATCATTTTATTTTTTAAATTAAATAAGTATGGAAACTACTTTAATTTTATTAAAACCAGATACAGTTGAAAGAAGTCTAGTTGGTCAAGTTATCTCTAGATTAGAAAACAAAGGTCTAAAAATTAACGGGCTAAAAATGATGCAATTAGATGATGCTATCATCGAAGAACATTATGACTTCCTAATGGATAAACCTTTCTTCCCAGGAATCAAAGCATACATGAAAAGAACTCCAGTTGTTGCTATTGCAGTTTCAGGAGCTAATGCTATCGCTACAGTTAGAAACTTAACTGGAGCAACTAATCCTTCTGAAGCTCTTCCAGGTTCAATCAGAGGTGATTTTGCATTAACTATTGATGCTAATATTATTCACGCTTCAGATTCAGCTGAAACAGCAGAAAAAGAACTAAAAAGATTTTTCAATGAAGGTGAAGTTGTAGAATATACAAAAGTTACTGATGCTGTAGTTTAATTACAGTTTTTACAAAAAAAGACCCTTTTGGGTCTTTTTTTGTTTTTTGTCAACTGAGTTTATCTTAAAATCTTTTACTAATATAAGATTTTTTATACAATGGTATCAATTTATTTTTATTTATAACAAACATGAAAAAAATATTATTAATTATTCTGATATTTTTCTGATTGACACAAATAAGCACAGTATATGCTTGAGGAGGGTATTTAAGAAGTTATAGCTCAGAGGCTGATATAATAAATGCCTGAAAAGATGACTTAACAAAAAGAGTTCATTCAAATGAATTTTTGAAAATTGATAATTATTGGAAAAGTTCTTCTTTAGGAAATAATGAAGTAACTTATCAACTTTGAGTATGATGAATAGTTAAATTTAACGATATAAATTCTCTACAACTTAAATTTAAAAATAAATTTAACTGAGAATTAATTATTTCTAGTGAGGATAAAAATTGAAAAATTGAAATATTAAAAGAATTAGAAATTTCAAATTCTAGTACTGAAAAAATTAGTTTTAGAAACGCATGAACAGATTCATTTATGTTTTTTGAGTTAATAGATTGAGATAATAATATTTTAAAAATATCAACAGCTAAATGATTTTCAGCGAGAGAAATTATCTTTAATAATTCTGGAATTTCAAAGTTTTCAGCACATTATCCTAAAATTACTGAATTAAGCTGATTAGAAACCCTAAGTTTTAGTAATCTGATTTTAGAATCTGATATTCCGAAATCAGAATTCAATAGCCTTATTCAATTAATAACTGAACGCCAAGTTTCCATTTTGGAAAATACAAATGTTGAATTATTAACTTATGTTTTTTGAAATAACTTCAAAGATTATAAAAAAAGTAAAACTGCAAAAGAGTATGTTTGACCAAGATATAATTGAATATATAAGCTACAGAAGGGTGAACATGGGGATTTTTTCATAGAAAGAAAATACAATGTCTATAAAAAATGAATTATTGAGATTTTTGTAATTGATTCTGATTATCTAAAAGAAAACACAAACAAATGAGAATTAATGTTAAATATAAACAATTATATAAATCATAATTCTTATTGATATGAAGATGAAATAAATGCATGATCAAAAGAAATAGACTATGATAATCTTATATACAGAATAAACTTTTTCATAGATTCTATAAATGAAAAATATAAAACAACATGAATTATTATTACTCTTCTTGTTATCTATATTATCTTAATAATATCGTTTTATTTTTTATTTTCTCATAAAATAAAAAATAGATATGCGATTATTTATTACACTGGATGACTTGGTTTATTGTTATTTATAATTTATTACTGATTATTTACAGCTCAAGTTTGAACAAAAGACATTATTCAAAATGTGCAAATGAATTTTCATTATAATAATTTTACAATATCAAAAATTACAAGCTCACATTTCTGAGTAAACACAGGAAATCATACTTTTAATTTAAAATACGATACAAATAAACAATCAATTTCTAAACGTGAGAATAGTAATAATTTCAGAGAATATTCACATAGATTTGAGTATAAAATTAATAATGAAATATCACAAATTTCTGACAATCAAGATATTATTAATGTAACATACAACATTAAGCCACTTAGGCATACTAAAAATTATTTTACTCTTATTGATTTCAGTAAAACTGAATCGAAAAAATGAGTTAACGTCTTAGAACTATCACTTGAATCATATATTGATAGTCCTGTAAAAGAGATTATAAATACATTGAAAAATAAAAAAGCTCAAAATGTATTTTTAACTAAAGAGGAATCTGATTTTACTAAAAATTTCAGAGTAAAAAATTCAGAAAATTCAGTTTATATATTTGATATTTATTAGAATGATTGAAATAAAAAATTTAACTAAGTATTTTTGAAACAAGAAAGTACTTGATAGAATTAATTTTTCCATAGAAAAATGAAAAATAACAGGATTTATAGGGGATAACTGAGCCGGGAAGTCAACTACTATGAAAATTCTAGCTACGAGTATTGTAGATTATAAATGAGAGATATTAATTAATGATAAAAATTTAAGTGAAAATATTGAAGAATTGAGGCCTATAATAGGATTTATGCCTGATCAATATTGACTATATCAAGAATTAACTGTTCTTGAATATTTAGAATTTTTTCAACAAGCATACGGACTAGATGTAGATTTAAATGAAATCGATACAATTTTGAAAGAAGTAGAATTATTTGATAAAAAATTCTCAATCTTAAAAGGGTTATCTCGCGGTATGACACAAAGAGTTTTACTAGCAAAAGCACTCATTTCAAAACCGAAGTTTCTGATTTTAGATGAACCTGCTTCATGACTTGACCCAAAATTACGTCTCAGTTTAAAAAACATACTTTTCAGACTAAAAAAAGAATGAGTAACTATTTTTATATCGTCTCACATCCTTTCTGAGTTAGCTAATATGGTAGATAGTTTAATTATTATCGATAACTGAGTAGTTAAATTTTCAGGAACTATAGAATCTTTCCAAAATTCAGTAGATCATAATATTCAAGTAAAAACATCTGATGATGGAAAGTTAAAAGAAATTTTAAATATCAAATATCCAAATCATAAAATAACTTTATTGGAATGATGAATAATGATTGAAGGTTTGAAAAAAACTAATGAATTACTACAGTTAATTCTTGATTCAAATATAGAAATTCATGAATTCTCGAACAATAGTTCTGATATTGAAAGTGCCTATATTTCATTAACAACATAATATGAAAAATCCTATTATTTTAAAAGACCTATTAATTGCGATAAATGGTATCATTTGAAAATGTTTATCAGTATTAATAATTATAACATTATTTATATTAGTCGTATTGTTTTGAAAAGAAGCTCACCATGGTTATTCAACAACATTTCCTCATATTTCAAATGAATTTGAAATATTTGGTTATCTCATGTTATGAGCAGGAGTAATATTTTTATCAGTTGTAAAGTCTATATTTTCAATTACAACTGAAAAATCTGGACTTACTCATGAGTTAATTTTTATAAGTAAAATAACTTCATATAAATATATTATGTGAAAATTTTTCTCAAATATATTGTATTTTGCTTATATCAGTCTCTTAGTTTTACCTTTTTGTGGTGTTTTTCTATTTTTCTGATGAATCTGAATATTAGATATTATTATGTTATACTTTCAAATAGCTTTCTATATTATTATCTGATCGGCAATTTGAATTTTTCTCGGTGTTATCGGTAGAAAAATGCAAATCTCACTTGTTTTATGATCATTGATTGCATGAATAATTGTATTTTTAATAGCAGAATATTTTTATTCATTAAAGGTATTTTTCTTATTAGGAGCTCCGTATGATATGATATTAGGCATGTATAGCTTGAGTACGGCTATTGCGTTAAAAGTGATAATAATGGTATTGTCATGCGTTTATTTTTTATGACTTTCTGTAAGATTTTGTAAAGAAGAAACTGAATTGCAAACAGAAAGATATCCTTGGTATTGTTCTCTTATAGTATTTATTCTAGCAGCAGGACATTATTATTTATATGAAAAAGTTTGAATTGAAGTTTTCATTTTCTTATCATTTTTTGATGCAATCCTATTTTTTATTAATACTAAATCTATTGCAAAAAAAGATTATTTAATCTCTTTCTGATATATTATTATTAATGTTATATTAACAGTAGTAACAATAATTTTTATCGATTGATTCTTATTCCAGACTCTGTTGTATTATATAATGTGTATGGGAGTACTTTTATTTATATCTTTATTTGTTCAGTTATATTTCAGAGCGATTCATAGATATATAATAAATATGGTAAATATTTTAATTCTCGGATTAATCTTCATCTGAATACCTTGAACTTTATATGTGCAAAATACTTTCACATTACCAGAACCACTAAGAATTTCTGATATATGATCTGCATTTGAAACTAAATATAGCCTAGATATTAACTGAGATGAATCTAAATATAATTATTACAACAAAAGATCTAGAGTAAATAATACCTATCATTATAATTTATTTATGTTAATTTTGTTCGTAACATTATTTTGAATTACTCACAGAATAAGAAAACAATCAATTGACGTATAAGGAAAAAAGATTACTATTTTTTTAATTAAATAGTAATCTTTTTATTTTGGCTAAATTTTACGACACTTTACTTGGAGAGTATGTACAAAATCCATGAATTAGAGGTTTATCTCTAGATAAACTTTCTCTAAGAGATTTTCATTATGAAATGATGAGTTATGACAGTGTTACTCAAAAGAAAAAACTTAATTTTAAAGATGTAGAATTATCAACAGCAGCAGATTATTCATGCGAAGATGTAGTAATTACGAACAAACTTTTTCAAGCACAAAAATCAAAGAAAGTAACTGAGATTGATATTTTAAATAATATTGATTTACCGCTTATTGAAATCTTAAAAACAGTTGAACTTGATTGAGTAAAAGTAAATAGGGATAAATTAAAAGAAATAGGCACACTTTTAGAAAATGAATTAGTTATTTTAAAAAAAGAAATTTTCAATTTAACTGAAGAAGAATTTAATATTAATTCTCCTAAACAAGTTTGAGAAATACTTTTTGAAAAACTTGCTCTACCTAAATGAAAGAAAACAAAAACTTGATACTCAGTATCTGCAGATGTTTTATGAGAATTATCACATGATTATCCAGTTGCCCAGTTAATTATTGATTATCGCCATTATTCAAAGTTATTATCAACATATATTGATTGAATATCTGATATTTTAGATTCAAATGACTTTGTTCACACATCATATAATGCAGCTGTAACAGCAACAGGTAGACTTTCAAGCACAAGCCCAAATTTACAAAATATTCCTTCATCACATTGAGTTGCATGAGAAATCAGATGAGCTTTTATTTCTCGTTTTGAATGAGGAACACTTATAGCAGCTGATTATTCTCAAGTAGAAGTTAGACTTCTAGCAATCATAGCCAATGATGAAAATTTATTACAAGCTTTTAAAGATTGAAAAGATATTCATCATAAAACTGCGGAATTCTTATTCCCAAATCAAGTAATCACTAATAGTGAAAGAAAGATCGCAAAAGCTGTGAATTTCGGTGTTATTTATTGAATTAGCGCATTTGGACTCAGTAAAATGATTAACATATCTATGAAAGACGCAAAAGTCTACATAGAAGCATTTTATTCATCTTATCCAGCTGTAAAAGAATATTTCGACAACACAATTACTTGATGTGAAACAAATTGATATGTTGAAACATATTTTGGGAGAAAAAGAATTATAGCTTGAATAAATGATAAAAACGCTATAATTAAAAATGCAGCTAAAAGGGAAGCGATAAATATGCCAATACAATGAACAAGTGCTGATATAATCAAGCTTGCTATGATTGAAATTCAAAATTTTATTCATTCGGAAAACTTACAATCAAAAATGATTTTACAAGTTCATGATGAATTAGTTTTTGATGTTTATCCATGAGAAAATAAAATTCTTGCGGAAAATGTTAAAAAAATTATGGAATCGATATTAAAAAATGCTGAAATAACTCTCAAGGTTGATATTGTTGAGTGAGAGTCATGGAAAGATACAAAATAATTATTATTTTAATTTAAATGACTATGAAGACACCAGTAACTCTAGAAGATAAAATAGATTATATCTATTACCAAACCAAAAGACAAAATAGAAACAGTGGTATAATTACGATTTTTAAAACGCTTTTTTATGGAGCTGTGCTAATTTTCTTGATTTTATCATTATGAACAACAAACAGAGAACATATAACTCAAAATTTAAGAAACCTTACGCAACCGCTTATTACAGACATAGCTAAAGATGTTTCAAAGGATATTTGAGAATCAGTAAATGAAGATTTAAAATCAACTATAAAAAACAGCTATATAAAATAACAACATTATGATTATAAAAATAATCTATGGACTATTAATGGTATTAGTATGATTTCTTATCATAAAACATAGAAGAACAGTAAAGTCTTGGACTTGAAATTTCGTATGGGCAGAAAGATACTTATGAAATTGATGAACTCATCTTGTTATATTATTAGCTTGAATGATTTTGATATTTTATGGTACAACATATCCATTTTGATGACACGAATTGTTATCTTGAAACTAATATTTAGATTTATCAAGTACAAATAAGAAAAAAATTTAAATTTTAAGCAGAAATGCTTAAAATTTTTATTATATTAAAATTAAAAATAAAAATTAATGAAAAAAGTAATAGCAAGTTGATTATTATGAATTGCTGCATTTTGATTATTTTCACCAATAACTAATGCCGCATCATATACGATTAAAGTAAATTGAGAAACTCAAATTATAACTGAGAAAACTTTGAGTAGAGCTGAAGTTTTTAATAAATTAGCGTCATACTTTGAAAAAGACGTTCCAGATAGTTACAAATATATACACTTAAATTTCAAAGATGTTCAAAAGAATACAGAACTCTACGAATCTTTACAAAAATTAGTCTATCTTGACTTGATTATCAATGCTGATGTAAGAATCTACAAATCAGCAGAACTAACGGAATATAACTTTTACAAAATTGCTGAACATGTATTTGATATAGAAATCTTAGAATATATTGATACAAAAAATATCAAAGAAACGAAAGTTACAGATAATACATTTAAAAAATTGAACAGCTTTTTATATAATCAAGAATTTAGTAGCTTTAAAAATGCAACTAGATATAGAGATATTAAAGAAAAAAAATCTGTAATGATTGATGTATATAATACGTTAACTACCGATCACTATAATAAAGAATCTATAAATAAAGCTGAAGTTTTAGACTCAGCAATTGAAGCGATGGCTGAATCATTATGAGATAAACACACTGTTTATTTTCCACCAGTTGAAAGTAAAAAATTTACAGAACATCTACAATGAGAGTTCGAGGGGATTGGGGCATATGTAAACATGGATCAACCTGGTGTTATGAAAATCGTTTCACCTATCAAAGATGGACCAGCTTATAATGCATGATTAAAAGGTTGAGATATTATTACTCATATAGATTGAGTTGAAGTTACTGAAAACAATTCTTCTGAAGAAGTTATTTCTTGGATTAAATGAAAAGCCGGAACAAAGGTTTCATTAAAAATATTAAGAAACGGGAAAACTTTAGATTTCGAAGTTACAAGAGATAAAATAGTTACAAAAGATATAGAGACTAAATTTCTAACGAGAGATACTTATTATATCGAAATTAAGTCATTTTGAGACCATGTATCTGAAGAATTTATTGAATCACTAGATGAAATTAAAGAATCAAATAAAGTAAAAAAGATTATTATCGACTTAAGAAATAATGGTGGAGGATATCTGGATCAAGTTACTGATATGTTATCATATTTAGTTCCTGAAAAAGAACCAACAGCCGTTGTAAAATACTTGAACAGAGAAAAAAAATATTTATCAAAAGGATATAATTCAATCGACTTAAATAATTATAAAGTTATCATTCTTCAAAATTCTTGAACTGCATCTGCTTCTGAAATTATGATTGGTACGTTAAAAGATTACTTTGAAAATATTACACTTATTTGAGAAACAACTTATTGAAAAGGTTCTGTTCAAACAATGAGATGATATAAAGATGGTTCAATGTTAAAATATACAATTGCTAAATGGTATACAGGGAAAACTGAAACTGGAATTGATGGAATTGGTATAATTCCTGATATGGAGGTAGAATTAGATTTCGAAAAATATAAAAAATATGATCTAGATACACAATTAGAAAAAGCTAAACAAATCAGATAATCATGAAAAAACTATTAAACATATTCTTATTCGCAATTATTTTATGTGCACCATTAAATATTTTTGCAAGTTATAAAGTAGCACCAGCTCTTGAAAAGGCATATATAAAATTTTCAACTAAACTAGAAAGACAAAAGTGAGAAGAAGTTAAAAAGAAAAAGCTTATTGTTTTATACAATAAGCTTAACAAACTCATTGATACAAAAAAATATACACCAGAACAAGTGAAATTATTAGGTGATTTAAAAAAACTTATTAATGAGGATATTTTTCAAGATAAACTAGATAAACAGTATTTAAAAGGAAAAATTCAATTAAAACAATTTCCTATTGTAAATACATTCAGCAATAAATTGTATAATGAAGAATATATATTTTTAGAAAACTGAGTTTGGTATAGTTATTTCTTCACTCAACATTTATATTTTGATAATACGAGAAATATATCGAGTAGAGATTTAGAACACAATGGAATTGATGCAAAAAAAGATTTAGTATTCCTGAGTTCAAAATGAAAACTATGATTTGCTACAGAATTCAAAAAGAAAAAACTTATTAAAGATAGTTTAATATTCTGACTTCCAAACAAATTTGAATTATTAACAGAAATAAGAGATGATAAAATTAGCTTATCTGATGATACTGATCTAGACTTCTTGTTATTGAAAAATATTACAAAAAAGTTAACAGACGGAAAAACTGAAAAAGTAAAAATTGAATTAATCTATGACTATGTTCTGAGTAATGTAGAGTACACAAGAAATATTAATCTTAATGATAAAAAAATATTTTCTTGAATTCATACATACAAAAACAAAGATTGAGTCTGTGAATGATATACAAAAGTATTACTTTATATGTTGACTTTTGCTGATATTAGAGACGTAGAAGTTATTCGTGGTTATGTAATTGATGCGCAAGATTTTCCTCAAATCTGACATGCCTGGGTAAGGGTGAAAAATATGTATTTTGATCCAACATTTGATGACCCGATTACAACTTGAAAAACTAAACAAAGAGACGAATATAAATACTTTAATCTTCCTAAAGATTTATTCTATACAAATAGGTACGACTATTGATACAATATTGATCACTTAAAATCTTTAGATCTAGAAACAAGAAAAGCAATTGTTGTTAAAAATCTTTCGCATTTCATAGATAAATACAAATCAAGAGATTATAATTTATTATCAAAACTGGTATTCAAGAAAGAAAACAATATCTCTCTTTATAGCCAAATGACAATATCAGATTTATCAAAAGTTATACCAACAAGAGAAGTAAAAGATTTCTTATATAAAGAACAATGAAGATACATTAGAATTGAGAGTCTTAACTTCTATCCAATCACAGATTCAACAGTAGAAAGACTATTAAACCAAGTTAGCTACAATCTTGATGGTTATGAATTATATAAATGGGAAAAAGAAGACAAAACATTTGAATATAGATTAGCGTATGATATTCATACAAAATAAAAAAAGAAGATTTATCTTCTTTTTTTATTTTGTAATTTGTATATTTATTTTTTTTATCTATAATACGGAAAAGAAATACTAATATCCTAATATGAATACCCCTAGACACAACTCTGAAAAACATATTCCAACATTTCACCAAGTCTATGATTTATGTATTATAGATTATAAAAAAATGCGTGCTGAAAATCTAAAGCTTTCTAATGAGGATTTTTTAGTACAAATTTTCATAGAACATATAAAATCAATTTGTAGTAATAATTCAATGATTTTTAAAGATTTTTTTACAAAAGCAAAAGAACAAGGTTTGTTGAACTTTAAAGCGCAAGCGTATAAACGCTCAATTGAAGAATATAGAATAGCTGGAGCAACAGTTATTTCTCATGAAATATTACAAGCCTTAAGTAACGAACAATATAATAAAGTTGATTCAATCGTTGATCAAAAACATGAAGATAAAATTACACTGCAAGTAAAACGCATGATAAATGAAAAAGCTATCGATGTCATGAAAAAAAAAAGAGTTCACGACAGGGTAGCTAGCCTCTGATGAAATGCTTTTGATCAGAATGAAGAGTTTAAAAAAAACTCTAAAATTTCCGACAAACAAAGATTAAAAGAACAAGAAGAAAGACACAACAAACTAAAAATAGTAAACTCTTGACACTTTTCAGAAAATTTACTTGTTAATGATTCTGAAATTTTAGAAACATTTTCAGAAGCAGTAACTATTGAAAACTTATCATGAAAATTAGATAATCCTGACAATCTCACAGAGGAAGAGGTGAAAGCAATTCAAAAAGAAAAAGAATTCCTTGCTGAGTCATGATTAGATATAGATGCTCTTATGTTTGATGAAATGTTAGATGAAAATCCAGAACCCGAAGAAGTTGATAAACTCACAGATGAATTAAAGATAAAACTAGAATCAATTGTCGATGAAACTGTTAGCGAATATTTAGAGTGAAAATTTTACTACAAATATGAACATTTTATCGAAATACTTAAAAAGACGAGGGATGAGAACAATACAAGAGATATTTCTGAAGAAATTAGTAGTTATTTTATCAATTGATATATAAATAAATTAATTGATATTTTCTTTAAGGATTATCTTGATAATAAATCATGTAAATCGATAAAAGAATTTTCATTTAAATTTTCTTGAACTGATAAATTAGAGCAAGAAGATCAATATTTTCATGATATACTTAACTGATTTTTTAATAAATTAGCAGAATATGCAGTAGAATCAAATGTACTACTTACTACAAATTATCAAAAAGCAAACTTTATAATAAACACTAAAGAGGGGGATAATAGTAATGTTGTCGATCATACAACCCAGGTACTATTTTCAAAACATTATATGTTAGTCAAAAAAAATAAAAAAAAGTAAAATTTCTAAGATTTTACTTTTTTTTATTGAAAAAACTCCATTCTGTTAATGCTGTGTTAATATACTATAGTTATAATAGCATATATAGTATATAACATAACTTATAGACCATGTCATTAAATACAATATGATATGCGCAAACGAGTAACGAAAATAAATTATCAGAAGAACAATATGAAATAATTAATACATTTATTGAATTATTTGTTATCAAGTATCTGAAATGACAAAAACCATCACAATTAACAGCTAAGATAGTTTATAAAAATGTATTACAGCTATGTAAATTAAAATGATTTAACAATGTATTATATTTCCAAAGAAGTCTTCATGAAATGATAACTTGAGCTCTAGAATTTCATTATAAAAAATGAGAAAAATTGCTCAAAATTGTAAAAAATACAAAAAAAGATGTTGTTAAAATCTTTAACAAAAATGAAGATATAGATACTAGAGTATCTCCAGAAATCAATCATAAAATAGACTTATTAGCTTTCCAAGCTATCAATGATAATATTGTTTTACTTAATAATGAAGATGGAATTAACTATATAAACAATTCAATCTTTCCTATTAATACAAATTGAAAAGAATACTTATGAAATATACTTATTCAAAAGTATACAGCACTAGTCTCATCTAAGAAAAATAACAAACTTGCAATCGCTTGTTAAAAAGCACTCAAATATTTTTGAGTGCTTTTATTTTTAATTATTGGTAATATGAGTTTTTTTCATACAATAGCGTTATAAATTACAATTAAACTAAATTATGACACTTTCAATTCAAACATCAATAGATAAACATTTCAAAAATAAAAACTTTAAACAATACACAGAGATTCAAGAACAAGCAATACCTAAAATTTTAGAAGGAAAAGATCTTTTCTGAATTGCGAAAACATGAAGTGGGAAAACTTTAGCGTTTTGAATACCTGTGCTAGAAAAAATATTTAACAAGAAACTTACTACAGTTCAATGTTTAATTTTAGTACCTACACGTGAGTTAGTTAATCAAATTGCTGTTGAAATTAGCCCTTTATGTAGAGATTTAAAAATCAGAACACTCTCAATAACATGATGAGTAAATCAAATCAAACAAGAAAAAGAAATCGATAAAAATCCAAATATCATTATAGCAACGCCTTGAAGACTCATTGATTTAATTAACCAAGATGTTGTTAATCTAAAAAATTTAGAAACATTAGTACTAGATGAGGCCGATAAAATGCTTGATATGTGATTTATCACAGACATTAAAACGGTACTAAGTATTATACCAAAACAATCTCAAAAATTGTTATTCTCTGCAACACAAAGTGAAGAAATTAAAGAACTTTCTGATACACTTTTAGATTCTCCTGAAAAATTAGAAGTTCATAAGAAAAATACTATTGTAGAAGAAATTAATGAATTTTCTATTTTATTGAAAGAAGAAGAAAAAGAACAAGCGTTACAATTTTTGCTAACAAAAAATAAATATAAATCATGTATTATTTTTGTTAAGACTAAAGATAATACAGAATTAGTACTGGGATATCTTCAGGCTCTTTGATTAAAAGTAAGTCATATCCACAGAAATAGATCACAAAATGCCAGACATAAAGCACTAAATCAATTAAAAACTTGAGAGATAAATTATCTAGTTGGTACAGATATCTTATCAAGATGAATTGATGTAATCGATTTAGATTGTGTTATTAATTTCGATATTCCAAAAGAAAACGAAGTATATATACATAGAGTTTGAAGAACATGAAGAGCTGGAAAAGCAGGGGATGCGATAACTTTTTACACTCAAGAGCAAGAACATAAGATTAAAATAATTCAAGAATTAACATGAAAAATAATTCAGCCAATGAATATTGATGGATTTAAAGATTTTGAAGTAAAGATAAATATCCCAAAAAAGACTAATTTAAGTGAGAGAAATACTCAACAAAACAAGAAAAAAAGATATTATTGAAAAAGAAGATAACAAAAAAGAACCTTATTAGGTTCTTTTTTACTGCGTTGTTCTCAAAAATAATTCACTTCTAAGTTTTCGTAATTTACTGAATTCAGTAAATCATAGGTCTCATTTTTTAATAAATGAGCCACTAAGAATTTCTTATTAATAGTTAAATTCTCGTAAAGTATTAGTTCTGAACGATCACCAATTACTCCGATGAGATTATTATGGTTATCGAAAAAATATTTTTTGTAACCATTACCGATAATAATTTCATTTTTTGCAAGGTAAATAAATCCTTGTGATTCATAGAATCTGTAAGATTTCCCTAAAACCTGGAGAATATCCTCAGACTCCTCAGAAATATATATATTCATATCACTGACTATAGATAATTTTGAATCCGCCTGGCTAATTAATTTAAATGAATTATTAGTATTCTGAGAAACATACCAGCAAAACAAAATACCAAGAATTAATACAACAAATGTTATATTAATAATACTATGTTTTCTATTATACATAAGAGCCTCCTTTGTTCTTATAAATAGTAGTTTCACTATATCAAACTTTTATATTTTTTACAAATTATTTTAATAAAATAGATTATTGATGGGATATAAAAAAAGAATTATTGTAAAAATAATTCTTTTTTTGTTTTATATAATTGGCAAGGACCGTAGGAATTGCACCTACGCCTCTCGGGGTCGGAATCCGAACACTCTTCTAATTAAGCTAGGTCCTTATATAATGTAGGTAGATTATATAAATATTTCTCGCAATTCAAAATAAAAATAGAGGTATTTTTATAAAAGACCTCTATTTTCAATAAAATTTGAATTTAATGCTCACATATAAGCAAGACCAATTGCATCGGCTGCATCATCTGGTTTTGGAATTTTTTCTAAATCAAAAATCATTTTAATCGCATTTTGTAATTGAAGTTTATTACATTTTCCATTTCAAGTTATTGCTTTTTTCACTTGAAGGGGAGTGTATTCTACTATTTTCTTATTAGCTTTTATACATTCATACATCATAACTCATCTTGCATGAGAAACATCAATTCAAGTTTTTAAATTTGTTTGAAAAAATAGTTTTTCGATTGAAACAATATCAGGATCATATTTTTTTATAATCTCTTTCATATCCATTCATATCTCTAATAATTTAATGGAAAGGTCCATTTTTGGTGTTGTTGAGAAGACACCATAGTCGACAATTTCATTCTTCATTCAATTTTTGTCTATAATAGCGAACCCTGTTGTAGTTGTTCAGGGATCTATTCACATAATTCTCATTTTTTTTATTGCATTTATTTGACATATATACACATACATGTTTTAATATATATGTGTGTGTGATTTATTTTTACTGGAGTTTTCACTTTTTTTTGAACTCCCCATAACAAATATTACTGAAACTAATATACAAAAATATGCAAAAAAGTAAAATTAATATAGAGCCTGTAATGCTGGATGCTATATCTAGTTCTACAAAGTTAAACCCGCATGAAAAAATGAGCTTTTTAAGGTATGTTGGTTATATGACTATTAGTGAAAAAAGGGAACTGATAAGGATTCTATAAAAATAACAAAAAAAGAGATAACTGTGGTAATTATCTCTTTTTTTGTTGGTAATTTTCTTGAATAATTCATGCATCCAAAGTATCTATTTTTAAAATCCAATTAATGGAATTCGTTGTAGTATTCGATATTTCTCAAAAAAACTGATACTCTAAATTATCAATCAGCAACACAGATGCATTTGTTCATATACTACAATTATCTCACTCAGTTCATAAATCTATATAAATTTTACTATCTCCAGTTCAAACGATAGAATCATATCAAATTTTTTCGATGCATTCTTTCATCGGTTGAAAAAGAAAATTTGCCTGCATGTAATTATATGATTTTCATATTAATTTTGTATTTTCTCAAATCAATTTATAAACTCAAAAAACGCTCAATGATAATATAAAACTCGCAACTACCACTTCTATAATTGAAAATCAAGAAAGATTATTTTTCATATTTTTTATTATTTTTAATTATACTAAGAATAAATATTTAAGAAGGGAAATCAAATAAATAAAAAAAGAAGCTACGCTTCTTTTTTTATTACATCATTGGCATTCCTCACATTCCTCACATATTTGGCATTTGAGGCATTTGTGGTAATTCTATAGAATCTTTCTTTACTTTAACAATGGCTGATTCTGTTGTTAAGAACATTCAAGCAAGTGAAACAGCTTCTTCTAGAGCAACTCTTTCAACTTTTTTAGGATCAATAATTCCTAACTCTATCATATCAACATATTTATCTCCAGCAGCATCATATCAATAATTGATATTAGTATTTTCTAAAATAGAATTAATAACTACTGAACCTTCTTTTCAAGCATTTTCAGCTATTTGCCTTACTGGGTAACTTAATGCTTTTCTGACAATTTCTAGCCCAATATTTTGATCTGCATTTCCTAAATCTACTCCAGATAAAGATTCTGATGCTTTTAATAACGCTGTTCATCACCCAGCAACAACTCATTCTGAAACTGCAGCTCTAGTTGCATTTAAAGCATCTTCTATACGTAATTTTTTTTCTCTCATTTCAACTTCTGAAGCAGCTCAAACTTTAATCATTGCAACTCAACCAGTAAGTTTAGCAATTCTTTCTGCTAATTTATCTTTATTGTAATTAGAGTCTGTAATTTCTCTTTGATTTTGTAATTCAATAACTCTTGCATCAATTGCTTCAGAATTATCAACACCAGCAACTATTGTAGTTTTATCTTGCGTAGAAAGAATTGATTGAATAATTCATAAATCTTGTAATTCAACATTTTCTAGTTTCATTCATAGATCAGATGCAATGAGTTTTGATCATGTAAGAATAGCTAAATCTTTAATAAGTTCTTTTTTATTATCTCAATATCCAGGTGCTTTAATAGCAAGGATATTCATAATACCTTTTAATTTATTTAAAACTAAAGTAGTTAAAACTTCAGAATCTAGATCTTCAGCAATAATTACTAAATCTTTTTGTCATGATTGAACTAATTTTTCTAACAGAGGTACGAACGCTTGTAGGTTAGATAATTTTTGATCTGTAACGAGAAGGGGAATGTTCTTATATTCAGCAATCATTTTCTCAGTATTCGTAGCCATGTAATGGCTCATATAACCTTGATCAAATTCCATTCCTTCTGTAATTTCTAATTCTAATCCAAATGTTTGACCTTCTTCGATTGATATCACTCCATTGTTTCATACTTTTGACATAGCCTCAGCTATGATTTCACCTACAACTGAATCTTGTGCTGAAACTGTTGCAACTTGAGCAATTTCATCCTTAGAATCAATATCTTTAGAATTATCAGACAGAGTATCTGAAATGATTTGAACTGATTTTTTCATACCATTTTTAAGCTCTACAGCATTAACTCATGATTGAATATAACGTAATCCTTCTTTTGCTAAAGCATATGTTAACAGAGTAGCTGTTGTTGTCCCATCACCAGCAATTGAATTTGTTTTTTCTGCGGCTTCTTTTACTAATTCAGCACCAAGACTTTCAAATTTATCCTCTAATTCAACTTCACGAGCAATAGTTACACCATCATTCGTAACTTGAGGCATTCAATATTCTTTTTCAAGAATAACATTTCTTCATTTAGGTCACATAGTAACAGTAACAGTTTTTGCTACAGTTTCGATTCATTTAAAGATTTTTGAACGAACATCATCTCAATAACTTATTTGTTTTACCATAATTTATATAATTAGTTTATTTTTTACTTAATTTAAAGAACACAAAAAGCAATAAAAAATATATTGATATTTGTACTACATAGAATAATAACCATCAAACTATACTACTAGTTTCAAAAATCCCTCAATGAAAATCAATTCAAAAAAAGAGAATCGTCGATCCTCAAAAAAAGAGGATAAATAAACTAAATAGTATTAATGTTTTAATATAACCAGACATATCAGGAGAATTAGAAATTAATCTTCAACAACCGCTAAAATATAATCCATAGCTACAATTTTATAATCTTTTCAGTCAACTTTTACATCATCTCAACTATATTGCCCACTTAATACTTTATCTCATATATTTAATGACATTGTAACACCTTCTTTACCTGGTCATACAGAAATAACTTCATACATAAAAGGTCTTTCTTTTTGAGCTGATTCAGGGATATAAATACCAGATTGTGAATCCATTATTGGTGCTACTGCTTTCAAAAGTACTCTATCTGCTAAAGGACGAATATTCATAGAAAATAATTATTTTATAATATAAAGGAATAATACGTAGATTAAGGGCTTTCGTCAATTTAATTTTAACAAAAAACTATAAAAAGAATCTATACATATAATT
>CAJXJP010000024.1 GCA_913055215.1 uncultured Candidatus Altimarinota bacterium
ATATTTATATAAAAATTTTTCATTATTTATAAAACTTATTTCTGTTCTGGTTCTATATTTATGAAATTTCTATGCCCTGAATTTTTCAATAAATTATTGGTATGAGATAAAAGTATCAATAATTCTAGCTATTTATATATTATTCAACTTTTGAATTCACTTCAAATACGAGAATCTTATATCTCTCATATTCGCAATTATTACATCAATTTGTCTCTTGTACAGACTTTATTGACAATATTTGTCTTGAATTGTCTAAAAAACTTCATAAGATATTTTACGATTTATTACGTAAAATATCTTTTTTTATGTTGCAATTTATAGAAAAAAAATCAGAACTAGATCAATCAAATTTGGTGGTCTTTATTGAAAATAAATCTGATTTAAGTGTGTTAGAAAATTATAAATTTTCTGATGAAATGTTAAAAAAATGTAAAGAATGAGTAAAAAATGATAAAAACTTTTGTTACGATTTCTTTGTATGATCAGCAAAAACTGAAAAAATAATTGTATTATTTTATTCAAAAAAATCAGATATTACTGCTATTGATTTCTTCTGAGAACATTTCCCAAAGCTCGATAATGAGCTTGTTTTAGCAACTTTATCTGAAAAATATTTAATTGATTTTATAGACACAGCTATTTTATCGCGTTATGAATTTGATAAATATAAAGAAAAAAAATCAGAAAAAAAATTAGCATTTATTTGAACTGAATCGCAAAATGAACAAATTCTAGAAAGATTGCCAACGGTTGAGAATATTTGTCTAGCGAGAGATTTATGAAATATGCCTGCTTGTGATCTTACGCCAGAAAATTTTGCAAAAATTATAAAAAAAACTAAGTGGAAAAATACAAAAGTACGTATTTTATCACCAAAAGACATTGAAAAAAAATGACTTGGTTTATTACATTGAGTTTGAAAATGATCAGCCAATAAACCACATATGGCTATTTTAGAAAGAATAGTTGATAAAAAATCAGAAACATACGGGTTTGTTTGAAAATGAATAGTATTCGACACAGGATGACTCGATATAAAAACACAAATGATGTATGAAATGAAAGATGATATGTGTTGAGCATCTCAAACTTTTTGTATAATGAAAGAATTAGATAGAGTAAAAAATTTAAATGTAAATGTTATTGCTGCTATTCCTCTTGCTGAAAACTCAGTATCTTCAACATCATATAGACCATCAGACATACTCACATCTTATTCCTGAAAAACAGTGAATATAACGAATACAGATGCTGAATGAAGACTTGTAATGGCAGATGCAGTGTCATATTTGTCGAAAAACTATGAAATCCAACATATGTCTACTATTGCTACATTGACAGGAGTTGCTCTTTTTGCGCTTTGATTCAGATATGCTGCGGTTATGTGAACAAACTCTAAGTTTATCAATTATATGGTAAAACAAAGTGCAGAAGCTCCAGAAAAATACTGTGAATTCCCTTTTGATAAGTATTATATGGATGAATGTAAGTCGACAATTGCTGATTTTGACAATCATTCTAAAGGTCCATATTGCGGTTCAATTATGGGATGAGCATTTATGGCAAACTTTTTAGAAAACAATGAAAGCTATACACACTTTGATATTGCTGGTGTGGCAAATAACACATATAAACCTTTTGGGAGAAATCCAGTAACTTCGACTTGAGTTGGAGTTGAGAGTATTTCAAATTATATCAAATCATTATAGGACCGGTCCATATTATTAATTCATAAAAAGGAGGATTTATGAAATTTATAAAAATATTAAAAGATATTTTTGCACCAAAAAAATGTTATTCTTGCTGAAAAGAATGACATTTTTTATGTTTAAGTTGCTTGCAAAAATGTGATAATTTTGATGAAAGCTGTTTTTTTTGTAAAAACCCATCGATGAATTTTGAAATACATGAGGATTGTAAAAAAGAATCAAATATTGATCAAATCATTGTATTAACGCATTATAAAAATTCAGTCATAAAAAAATTAATTAAAGATGCTAAGTTTTATAAGAAAAAAGATATTTTAGAGGATTTTTCTTTTTATTTATCGAAATTACTCTTGAAATATCAAAAAAATATAAAAAAATCAGATCAATTATTAATCCCCGTTCCGATGTATTTTTTAAGAAAATGGAAACGTTGATACAATCAGTCAGAGATTTTATCTGATAATATATCAAAATTTACTAAGATTTTAAGCCGTAGTGATATTTTAGTAAGAAAAAGGAATACTATTCAGCAATCAAAAATTTGAATGAAACAAAGGCAAAATAATTTGGTTTGAGCTTTTTGAGTAAAAAATAAATTTCAGGATATATTAAGATGAAAACATATTATCCTTGTAGATGATGTAATTTCAACAGGTTCAACTCTTATTGAAATTGCGAATTTATTAAAAAAATATGGTGTATGAAAAATAACTGTGATAGTTATTGCATCTGATTAATTTGACTTAAATATTTAAGTGTGTTATTCTTCTTCTGAGCGAAATATAAAAAAAAGGGGGAAAAATATTTTTTTATATTGAACAATGGAAAATAATAATTCTCAGATCCAGTACAACTTGGACTTCGATGCAGAATTACCAAGCGAAGGAAATGAAACTATAAATCCTGATATTAACGAAACTGTTGATTATCAAAAAGAACAAGTGAAAGATTTATTAAATGTTTTTAATAATGATGAAGTTTTTTTTGAAACAGTTTGTTTTAAGTTTCTTTCAAATTGAGTTGATAAAGGCGAAAATTGAGAAAACCATATCTTTTATTTAAATGTTTTATCAAATGAATGAACTTGTACTGAATTGAAATTACAAATAGATCAATATTGAAAAATTGAATGATTTAATAAAAATGATCTTCCAGGATTAAATAATGCAGAAACAAATCCTTTACAAAAGAAACTTGATTCTGTAAAATTATTGGGTTGGTTAAAAAATGATACATCAGAAAGAAAAAAATTTATTTCAAAATTATTTTTAAAAAACTGAGTTCCTTCAAAACAGATAGCAGTTGCAGAAAAAAAAGACAACCTAAAAGAACCGGAAACTATATTTCAACTCTGAATGGTTGATAAAGTTAAAAGGGTGCTATATTATAAATATCCAGGAAATATTAGTAAAAATGAAGCAACGGTTCATATAAAAATATGAAATACCTTATTTAGAGTATCAAAACTAAAATTTAATATTATCAAACCAGACCCAAGAGATCCGGATGATACAGATAATAAAATTTTTATAAAAACTTGAAAATCAAAAGGAAAAAATAAAGAAGGATATAGAGTTTCATTTTACGATTCAAAATTAGAAAAATGGAGACTCATTGATGAACATAATCATACAGAAATGGAAAGAGACATATTGGAATCTGTTGAGCATGTATTGATAAATGAAAAATATAATCCATATATTTAGAAAATATTCAAAAATTCTTTGAATATTTTTTTTTATGCTTACAATGAAGAGAATGATTTATATTAATTTTTTAGATAACTGAATATGTCTAAGTTTTTAGAAGTTTATGGGGCTAGAACACATAATCTGAAAAATATTGATGTGAAAATACCAAAAAATAAAATGACAGTAATTACGGGACTTTCTGGTTCTGGTAAATCATCACTGGCATTTAATACTATTTATTCGGTAGGACAACAAAAGTATTTAGAAAGTTTATCAAGCTATGCGAGAATGTTTATTGGTGGGATGAAAGAAGAAGCAGAGGTTGATGAAATAAAATGACTTTCTCCAACGATTTCTATTGATCAAAAAACAACAAGTAAAAATCCACGTTCTACTGTGGGAACAATTACAGAAATTTATGACTATTATAAACTTCTTTATTTAAATGTATGACATCGTCATTGTGTAAAATGTGGAACCGTTGTAAAAAAAGATTCACTTCAAGATATTATTGATTTTGTAGAGTCTTTTGAATTATGAGATAAATTCATGATTAAAACAACACTTCAATGACCTTTTAAAGATTTTTCTGAATTAAAAAAAGAATTATTAGAACTTGGTTTTATACGTTTTTCATATCAATGAAATGTATATACAATCAATGATCAAGTGGATTTTACAGATATAGACAAAGTTGACATTATTTTAGATAGATTGATTGTTCGTGATTTTTCTGATATAGAATCAGCGGATACGAAAAGGTTAAAAGATAGTTTACAATTGGCTTATAAAATAGGAAAAGGTCAGTTATTAGTTGATATTTTAGAGAAAGAAGAAAAAGCTTTTTCTCAAGTATTTGTATGTTCGTCATGTGGACATGTTCCAAAAGAATTAAACATTTCAAGTTTTTCATTTAATTCTCATGCAGGTGCTTGTTGAGAGTGCCAATGATTATGAGTTAAGAAAGTTTTCTTAGAAGAAAAAATCATTAATTATAATCTTACACTTTTAGAATGAGCTGTAATTGCTCCTGGTTTTGGTTGAAATTATTTCTTTGCATTACTCGAAGAAATTGCGAAAAAAAATAAAGTAGACCTCCATACTGAATATGGAAAACTTCCGAAAAAACAAAAAGATATAATTTTACATGGGACCGGTCCTACTCAATATACTGTAAAATTCGAAAATGAATATGGTGAATCTAAAACCTATACTTCAAAATTTGAATGAGTAATCAATACCCTTACAAGAAGATATTTTGATTCATGAGCAGATAAATGACATTATGATGAATATATTGTTGATATGCAATGTCCTACTTGTGATGGACATAGGCTGAATCAAGAAAGCCTTTCAGTGTATCTTTGAGGTTTAAATGTATGAGAACTAGCAAATTATTCAGTAGACAAAGCGTTAGAGTTTTTCAAAAACATAGATTTTTCAAAAACAAGTGCAAAAATTGTTCAAAAAGTATTAAAAAATGCTGTTGAACGTCTTGAATTCTTAAACTGAGTTGGTCTGGGTTATATGACTATTTCAAGAAAAGCTGGAACACTTTCAGGATGAGAAGCTCAAAGAATCCGTTTAGCTACACAAATTGGTACAAAGTTAGAGTGAATCATTTATGTTCTCGATGAACCATCTATTGGTCTCCATCCACGTGATAATGATATGCTTATTGATAACTTAAAAAAACTCAGAGACATCTGAAATACTCTTATTATTGTTGAGCATGATGAAGATATTATGCGCGAAGCAGACCATATTATTGATATTGGTCCAGGGGCATGAATCCATGGATGATACATAGTAGCAGAAGGAACGATGGAAGAATTAATTAACAATCCTAAATCAATTACATGACCTCACCTGTCAGATAATTCTGAAGTGAGAGTGGAAAGACCAGAAAGAGTAAAAGATAAATTTTTAGATATAATTTGAGCAACTCATCACAATCTGAAAAATATTGATGTACAAATTCCCCTTTCAAACTTTGTAGTCGTAACTGGAGTATCTGGTTCTTGAAAATCTAGTCTCGTAAATGACATATTAGCAAACTATCTACTGAACGAACTCAATAGAGCTTCAAGAGAAGTATGAGATGTAAAAGAAATAAAATGACTAGAAAATCTGGATAAAACAGTAGTTATTGATCAATCACCTATTGGGAAAACACCTCGTAGTAATCCGGCTACCTATACTTGAGTTTTTACAGCAATTCGTGATGTATTCTCACAAACAAGCGAGTCTCAAATTCGTGGTTATGGACCAGGAAGATTCAGTTTTAATACAAAAGATGGACGTTGTGATGTCTGTGAATGAGATGGTTCTAAAAAAATCGAAATGCACTTCCTTCCACCAGTTTATATAGAATGTGAATCTTGTTGAGCAACACGTTACAACAGAGAAACATTACAAATAAAATACAAATGAAAAACAATTTCAGATGTATTAAATATGACGATAGAAGAAGCATTAGATTTCTTTGCAAATCATCCAAAAATTATCAAAGTTTTAAAAGTATTACACGAAGTTGGACTTTGATATATTAAACTTGGACAATCAAGTTTAACTCTGTCAGGATGAGAAGCACAAAGGGTTAAGCTCGCAACAGAACTTTCAAAACGTTCGACAACTAAGACATTTTATATCCTTGATGAACCAACTACGGGTCTTCACTTCCAAGATGTACAAAAGTTATTAAAAATACTTCATACACTAGTTGATAAATGAAATACTGTATTAGTTATTGAACATAATATGGACATTATAATGAATGCAGATCATATTATCGATATTGGGAAAGAAGGTTGAGATAAATGAGGTTATCTTCTCGCTTCTGGTACAATTGAGGAAGTAGTTGAGTGTACAGAAAGTTACACAACACAAGCAATTTTAAAATACCGTAAACATTAAAATATGGACATTCTCTTAAAAAATCATGACATAAGTCAACTTTCTAATTTTCATACTCCAGCAACGGCTCAATATTATTTCGAAATATCTTCATTGGAAGATATTTCGAAACTTACTGAAATATATAATTTTTCAGAAAAAAATAATCTACCAGTACTCATCGTTTGATGAGGAACAAATCTCTTATTTGCATTCGATAATTATAAATGAATAGTTATCCAAAATAGTTTAAAATGATGGTCTTATCATCAAGAAACATCAAAACTAGAGGCATATTCATCTGAATCTATTTGGGATATAGCTCAAATATTAGAATCTGATGATGGACAAGATTTATGGCATAGATTTATAGGTTTACCTGGTTCTATTGGTTGAGCTGTTTTCTGAAATGCAGGCTGTTTCTGATTAGAAACTGAAAATAACTTTGTTTCAGCAAAAGTCTGGAATATAGAAACTCAATCTATAGAAATATTATCAAAAGAAGATATGGAGTTTACATATCGTTCAAGTATATTAAAAACATCAGGAAAATATTTTTTAATTTCAGTTATTTTTGATCTTTCAGAAAAAATTGAGAAATATCACTCAGATGTCGATAATTTAGATTTTAGAGAAAATAAACAACCAAAATGAAATACTTGTGGATCATTTTTCAAAAATCCAAGTAAAGAGTATTCGGCAGGAAGATTAATAGAAGAAGTAGGATTAAAATGATTTCATCATTGATGAGCATTTTTCTCAGAACTACATGCAAATTTCCTTATGTTTGATGGAAAATGATCTTATACGGATCTTTTAGAACTTATTGAAATAGCACAAGAAAAAGTCAAAAAACAATTTGATATAGAAATTACACCAGAAGTACGTATTATTCATAATTAATTATAAAATCATGGAAGAAATGAAACTCCAAAAATATATGTCTCAAGCCGGGATTTGTTCTCGTAGAAAAGCGGAAGACTATATATCGAGAGGTTTAGTAAAAGTAGACGGAGAACTTGCTCATATTGGACAAGTTATTTGTCCATCTAAAGTAACTGTTACACTTGAAGATAAAGCAATCAAAGAACAAAAAGAAATGGTGTATTATAAAATTAATAAACCAAGAGGAATTGTCACAACATGTGCTGAACACGGTGATACAAATGTTATTGATATCATAGACATTCCTTATAGAGTTTTTCCTATTGGAAGACTAGATAAGGAAAGTGATGGATTATTAATATTAACGAATGATGGAAGACTTACGAATTATTTAATTCATCCACGTTATGATCACCAAAAAGAATATTTAGTAGAAGTATTTGGACCAATTTGAGATAAAGAACTTCAAGAAATGAGAGAATGAATGTTTATTCTTTGATCTAAAACGAAAGAAGCTCAAGTTACAAGAATATCTTCAGGTAAGTTTAAAATAATTCTAACAGAATGAAAAAATAGACAAATTAGAAGAATGGTTGAAAAAGTAGGTTCACGCGTAAAAAAACTGAAAAGAATTCGTGTTGAAAATATAGAATTATGAAATTTACAAGAATGAGAATATAAAAGACTATCAAAAAAAGAAACAACAGAACTATTTTCTCGTTTAAATATCCCAGGAAACCAATAAAAAAAATCAGCATAGCTGATTTTTTTTATTGGTTTTTTATTGCATTGATTGAACGAATCTCATATTTAATAGATTGTAAAATACGAATAATAGAAGATTTTATTTCTTGTTCGTTTTTAAAAGAAATATTTTTAATGTTTCTTAATTGACGAGAATCTTTCTGAAGTTCTTTTAAGTGTTGATAAATACGTTTTTTCTTTTCTACAGATATTTTAGAATCTTTTATATTATAAGCACTATCTTTTATAATACTATTAAGTTGTAAAGATAGTTTAAACCCGAGCTCTCAGTAGAGTTTTTTCTTTTTGCTTAAGTTTATATCAAAGGCTTTTTTTTCACTTATAAAAAGCGATTTTAATTGCTTATTAATATCTTTTATTTCTTTAATAATTTTTATTTTAATTTCCTTTATTTTTTTGTGTTGGTAATTTTGTTTTTTTAATCTATCCAAAGCATTGAGAATGATGTCCATTCTTTTAGAAAGTAACTGATATTCACTATTTTCAGTAATTTCATACCTACTAGCAAATAAATCGATTCTTTTTTTATGATTTTTTAGATATTTTCAAATAACATCAAGGTTGTTTGTTTCGAGAACATTATTTTCATCAAAACTACTTTTTGCCGAGACCGGTCCTCAATTTATCCCTATTGAAAAACAAAATATGTAAACGACACAAATAATAAATGATCAAACTTTTTTCATTTATTTTTTTGTTAATCATTAATATTCATTATTATAGTAATCAGACTAGTTTATTCAAGATTATTTATAAAAATATGTTAATTTGCTTCGATTTAGAGACTACAGGTTTAGATAAAAAATATGACCAGATTATTGAGGTAGCAATGGTAAAATTCGATGAAAAAACTTTTGAAATATTAGATACATATTCTACTTTTGTAAATCCATGAGTTCCAATACCAGAACTCATTTCAAACATTACAAACATATTTGACAGTGATGTCGAAAATGCTCCAAAGTTTTCAAAATTAAAATCAGAAATTACTGAATTTATAGGCGATACTCCAGTACTTTGACATAATGTTAATTTTGACAAAGATTTCTTTGTAAATAACTGAATACCAATCGAAAATCAAGTATGTGTTGATACGTTTTTTTTGGCAAATATTCTTTGTTATAATGTTGCATCACTTAATTTAGAAGTTTTATGTAAACACTTCTGAATACCTTTTTCATGAGCACATAGAGCTTTAAACGATGTACATGCGACTATCAATTTATATCAAAAATTATTAGAAGCATTTAGTAATCTTGATGAAAATAAAAAAAATCTTATTGCATATATTTTTCAAAATACGGAAGATAAACATTTAGATTATCTTCGTTATCAATTGTTTGAAGATGTTTTTGATAAAGAAACCTTTGAAAACTTTGAAAAATCACTTCTTGATACAATTGGAAAAGATATAGATATTTCAGAATTAGTAGTTGATAAAAAACTCAAAGTTCAAAAAATGGATAAATATTTTCAAATGCTTTGATCTGTTGAAAAAAGAGAAAATCAATCAAAAATGACAGATATAGTTTTTGAAACACTACAAGACGAAAAAAGAACAGTTATTGAAGCACCAACTTGATTAGGAAAAAGTTTTGCGTACTTAATTCCTTCAATTGTACATTCTGTAAAGACTTGAGAAAAAGTATATATCTCAACAAAAACAAAAAATCTACAAGAACAATTATATGTAAAAGATTTACATTTTTTATCAGAAAAATTAGATTTTGATTTCAGATATTGTAAATTGAAATGAAAACGTAATTATTTATCAATTAAATCTTTCTTTGATCAATTTTTACTTTGAGGCTTAGAATACGATCAAGTTTCTTTTTTATCAAAGTTATCACTTTGGTTAATGGAAACAAAATATTGAGAATTGGATGAGTTGAATTTTTTTGGTGTTGAGTTTCATTATTTAAAATTAATTCAGGCAGACTCTGTTCAATTAATGACGGAAAAAAATCCATATAAAGATTATGAGTTTTTAGCAAAAGCACGTTCACAAGTAGACAGATCAAATATTATTATTATTAATCATAGTCTACTATTTTCTGATTTGAAGGGAGAAAATAGCGTTTTATGAAAGGTGGACAATTTAGTCATAGATGAAGCACATAATATTGAAGATTCATTAACTGACGCTTTAAAACAATCAATTTGAGAAAAATCATTAAAAGAAATATTTGATACTATTGAAAAAATACTAGTCAAAGCAAATATTAATAAAATTGAGTTTTTGAAACTAAAAGAACAATTTTTTGCACAAATTGATCTTGTTATCGACTATGGGGCTTCTTATATTAACGGAAAAAATCCTGGAAATCTTGTTTATAAAAATTGACTGGTCCAAAGAGATTTTTTCGAAGAAGCAAATTTTGACGATACTACAAAAAAAATCACGCTGGCTTTAATGGATATTGTTGATCATTTAGCTACTATTTGAGATTTTGATTTTTCAAGCGAAATCAGTTATTTACAAGCTATTCAAGAAAATTGTCGTATTTTCTTCGATAAGGAATCAGATAAAAATTATATCAAAATGATTTCAGTTCATGAAAAGTTTTGAGTTCAATTAGAATTCACTCTATTAAATCCGGGAGAATACCTTATTGATTCTCTTTGGGAAACAGCACATTCAGTGGTTTTAACTTCAGCAACACTACAGATTGGAAATACATTTGATTATTATAAACAAATACTTTCACTACAAGACTTCGAATTTCATGCCTTTTTAAGTGATTTTGATTATAAAAAACAATCAACGGTAATAATCCCGACTGACCTTTGAAGTATTAAAAATAATTCAGAAGAAATTGTCTCATTTTTAGGAAAATTTTATCAAATAGTGAGATGAAAGACTTTAACACTTTTAACGAGTTTTAATATTATTCGTAAAATTTATACGGGTTTAAATAAAGATCTTCAAAAAGAGTGAATCAAGCTTTATGCTCAGTCAATTACGGGGAGTAAGAATAAATTAATGAATTTTTACCTAGATGAACCAGATAATTCTATCTTGCTATGAACGGATAGTTTTTGGGAATGAGTTGATATTCCAGGAGAAAATTTAAAATATTTAATTATTCATAAATTTCCTTTTTCAGTACCAAATGATCCTATTTTTCAAGCACGTAGTGTATTTTTTAAAGATTCATTTAAAGAATATGCTATTCCAAAAGCTATTATCAAATTGAAACAATGATTTTGAAGGCTGATTCGTTCAAAAAATGATACTTGAATTGTAATTCTATTAGATGATAGAATTTATTCAACAAAATGGTGAGATATGTTCTATTCTGCTTTTCCTGAAGGGATTAATGTAAAAACAGTATCATCGGAATCATTTTTAAAAATATTAGAAAAAAAAGTATAAAAAATAGAATTAGATATTTGTAAAGTTATAATTTTTGTCTTGCCTTTTAGATTATGGTACTATAAATTAGATTATTCATTAATATATTTTTATGCCTATAAATAGCGAAAATAAAAATGAGGGCCCAGATATTATTGATTCATCAAATATATTTGATGATTTCATGGAGGATATCAAACTAGATGATACATGAGATGATAAAATAAGTAATAAAGAAAAACGAGATACATATTATTACTTAAATATTGCAGGAAATATTTTCCAATCATTATTTCTATTACTTTTAGTTATATCAGCGCTTCTCTTTGGTTATATTTATCTTCAAGAAGATGAAAAATATACAGAAAGCTCTTCTTTAGAACCAATCTGTTATTTACTGATTGGATGATTAGATAATCCAAATTCAGGCTGTGCTACTATTGCCGGATTAAATAAAGTTTATGATCAAACTATCGAAGAAACAAAATCTGCTTACGTTGAAAAAATAGTAAATAACATCGAAGAAATTCATAAATATGAATCAGTTGAAAATTCAAAAGATATGATGTTTCTTATGCATAAATGATCAACAAGATTGCAAGTTACTGAAATGTTAAATAAATTTGATAAATTAAAAACTGCCTATAATCCGTTAAATAAAGATAAAATTCAATGTTCACAATTTGAAATTACGGAAGATGGAGTTTTATATACAGAATGTACAGCTTTTGCGAGTTGATATGAAAGATGAATTATTTGATACGATGGTTGAGACAAAGATAAAGTTTATGGAACAAGTGTTTCTTTAGCAAACAGTTTCCTTAATTATCTTGAATTAACTCCTTCAGATTTTTCACTTATAGATAGACAAAGAGAATTTACAATTGAGACGGTTGATGGTATTGATACATGATTCAAAATCAAAACAACATTTGGTCTCAAAATGAAATATAATACATCAACTTTATCATTTTAGATTAACTATGAAAAGAACAAAAAGACAAGAACAATCAATTATCTTACAATTCTGACTATTTTTTCTTCTATTTATCTTATTAGCAACTACAGTAATATCGAACTTATTACCTAGGTTACTCGGGATTGAATGAATGAAAACAGAAGTTCAATGAAAAATTGAAACACTTCAAGATATTGAAAAAAATGGAGTTCCATTTAAAGAAATGAAAAAAATATCTGCAAAATTTGTTGAATGAAAACCATACAAAAAAACAATTTTAGATAATGCAGATGAAGAATTTTATAAAAAAAGATTCTCAAATACAGAATCAGAAAGCTATTTAGATTTTCTTACTAATTTAGAAAGAGAAATTAACACACCAGAAAATAAAGAACAACTCAAAAAACAAACAAAACGTATCGAAAATATTCTTCCTTCTTATGTAACAGAAGTAAGTCAAGAATCAGTTGAAGCACTTACTGACTTTAAATTTGTTAATTATGTAGAATCTATTCTTCAAACATTTAATTTAAAACACAGTAGTACCATTTGAGTTTCTAATCTTACAGTTGTAGAAGACTTTAGTTCTGATATTAAAAAATCAACATCTCTCGAAAATAATATTTTCTATATTCCACTATCTTTTGATTTAGAATGAAGAAAAGAAGATATTCTCAACTTTTTATATTACATCGAAAATGTTGGGAGAATTGAAAGAAAATGAGGTGGATATATTATTTTTAAAGATCCAAAATTTTCAAAAAATGGAAATCAAATTATGTTCCTTTGAATGGATTACAATAGAAATTTATTCGAACATCAAATTGTTGATATAGAATCAATTAGTTTTGAAGAATATTTTGATGATTTAGGATATACAGGAAACACAAAAGATGAATTAGTAACGAGAGTAAAAAACACACAAGGATCTGAAGAATTTGCATTATCAATAAATCTACGTTTTTACGTAAAAGGGATTCCAAATTATAAAATTGAAGAAGCAGTTAAAGAGGCTATTTCAGAACATAATCGTTTAACAGTTGAATTAAATAAACTATTAGCAAAAAAAGGAATTTCAATTGATAAAAAAATTAATTTAGAAAAAACACATTCGTATCTAAAAGAAACAAAAAAATCTATTCAAGAAATAAATAAATCTTTTGTAAAAAAAGAAAAATTTGATGAAATTTATAAAGAAGCAGTTCATTTCTTAGGTGTTTTCAAAAGAATTAAAGCAAAAATACCTGAATTAGACAATCAAAAATTACAAACAATAAAATAGAAATAATTTAAAAAATATGGAATTTAAAGAAGTAGTAGAGGAACTAAAAGACCTTGTATATAAAGGAGATGACATTCAACAAATATGTGATTTTATTATATTATGAGCAGTTCTATGAGGATCATCAGATATCCATATTGAACCACTTACATCAATTGTAAGACTTCGTTATAGACTTGATGGGGATCTTAGAGAAGTGTTAGAATATCAAAATTTTCTACACCAAGGGGTGGTTGCAAGATTTAAAATTTTATCAGATTTAAAAATCGATGAATCTCGTATTCCTCAAGATGGGAGAATATCTAAAGTTATTGAAGGAAAATCTCTAGATTTGAGAGTCTCAACTCTTCCAACAGTTCATGGAGAAAAAATTGTAATGCGTATCGTTGATAAATCTAAAACTATTCCACAATTAACAGATCTATGAATTGAAGGACAAAACTTAGATCTTATTAAAAAAGCAATTTCATTACCAAATGGTGTAATATTAACATCAGGACCAACAGGGTCAGGTAAATCTACAACTCTTTATTCATCAATGACTCTATTGAATAAACCAGGGGTAAATATTATGACACTGGAAGATCCTGTCGAAAACCAAATCGATGGATTAAATCAAAGTCAAGTAAAGCCAGATATTGGTTATACATTTGCATACTGATTAAGAACAGCATTAAGACAAGATCCGGATATTATTATGGTTGGGGAAATGAGGGATAAGGAAACAGTAGATATTGCCATTGAGGCATCTTTGACAGGTCACTTGGTATTGTCAACTATCCATACGAATTCAGCAGCCGAAACAATTACGAGAATTATTAATATGGATGTTCAACCATTTTTAATACCAGCTTCAGTAAATGCTATTATTGCACAAAGACTTATTAAACGTCTCTGTCCACATTGTAAAAAAGCTATGACTATGGCTGAAATTTGAAAAGCATCATTAGCAAGTATTAAACATGCAATTGCTATAACGAATAAAAAAGAATTACAAAATAGAGTCTGAGATGCACTTAAAAATCCAATTTTCTATAAAGCAGTTGGATGTGATCACTGTGATGGAACTGGATATAAATGAAGAGTCTGACTTTATGAAGTATTAGAAATTACTCCAGGAGTAAAAGAAATGGTTCTAGAAGGGAGATCTGCATATGATATCAATATCCAAGCTATTAAAGATGGAATGATTTCTCTAGAACAAGATGGTATTATGAAAGCACTTAATGGACATACTTCATTAGAAGAAGTTTATAGAGTTGCAAAAAGTCAAAAAGGGTAAAAATATATATTTTAAAAATACACTATGTCTGATATTTTGATTATTGATGAGAATAATAAAAAATCTCAACAAAAAGAATCACGCAAACCAGAAAGAAAATCAGCTCGTAATAAACTAGACGAATTAAATGATTTTTTCATTGGATTACAAAAAGTAAAAACAAAAGATAAAGTAATTTTTTATCGTCTTTTGGCGACAATGACGAATGCTGGGATGAGTATTTTAAAATCAGTATCAGTACTAGAAAAACAAGAAAAGAATCCAATTTTGAAGAAAATGCTACAAACATTTGTAGTTGAGCTTCGTTCAGGGAAAAACTTTTCAGAATGTCTAGAATTATTTCCAAATACATTCGAAGAAGCAGAAGTTGGTATTGTTAAGTCAGGTGAAAAGACTGGACAATTAAACGATGTATTGAGAGATCTTGCAATGCAAATTGAAAAAGTAGAATCTATTTCATGAAAAATCAAATCTGCAATGATTTACCCATTCTGTATTATTCTTGTAGTAATTTGAGTAATTGCGGTGATGTTAATTGTTGTAGTTCCAAAACTTCTTGAAATATTCCAAGGAAAATGAGAACTCCCACCTGCAACAACACTGCTTATCAATATTTCAGATACATTGAGAGATTATTGGCCATTCATTTTGGTTTGTATGGTTCTTATTTATGTATTTGTAGCAATTTGGAAAAAGACACCAACTGGACATTATTTATATGATGGATTAATATTAAAAGTACCAGTTTTTGGTGAAATAAATAAAAAATTAATACTATCAAAATTTGCAAGAATATTCTCAGGGTTACTATGATCATGAGTTTCTGTAGTTGAGTGTTTAAAGATTACATCGGTGGCAGTTTGAAATGAAGTATATAAACAAAGATTAATTTTATTAGCTTCTGATGTCCAACAATGAATTAAGATTTGGGAATCACTAGACGGAGATAAAATGTTTCCTGATATGATGGTGCAAATGATTCAAGTTTGAGAACAAACCGCAAAGTTAGACAAGACAGTTATTAAAATTGCTGACTTCTATGATGAACAAGTAGACAATACTATTGGAGTATTAAATAAATTATTAGAACCATTTATTATTGTATTTTTAGCATTAGTTGTATGATTTATTGCCGTTGCTACTATGCAACCAATTATGAATATGGCTGATACTATTGCAAACTAAAAGACTTATATCTATAAGTCTTTTTTCTTTTGTGAAGATATTGTGAAGTTGCTTTCTATTTTTTGACTCGTGAATATTATACTGATAGACTATAATCCTTAAGTGAAACGTATGAAAAATATATTGATTTATTGATTTTTACAACTGAATAAAATATTCCCTAAAAAGCACCATCCTTTCCATGATTTAAAAAATGGAATACATGATATTAATTATACAGATTTTGAATATTCCCATACAAGCGAACTTTTAAAAATGTATAAAGACTTCTATGATTTTTCAGAGTTAAAATGAAAAAAAATATTAGAAATATGATGTGGTTGATGATGAAAGGCTATATATATATCTGAACATTATGACTGTTCAGCAGTTGGAATTGATCTAAATCTAAATTTTTTGTCTCAGGCAGGAAATAAAGCACAAGAAAAATGAGTTGAAGATAATGTTAAGTTTGTTGCAATGAGTGCTCTTGAAATGGACTTTAATGAGAATGAATTCGATTTAGTTTTAATGAGTGATGTTTTAGAACATATTCCAGAAACTGAGAAATTATTAAAAGAAGTTCATCGTGTAACAAAAACCTGATGAATAATTTTATTTGATTTTGCTCCATATTATCATTATTTTGGTCATCACTTATGGGATACAATTCAAATCCCATGGCTTCATTTATTTACAACAGAAAAATTTAGAATTGATTTATATAAAGAATCACTCAAATGATTACCTGATGCTGATAAAAGAATTGATTTAAGAGTTTGATTCAATGAACTAGGAAAAGAGTCATTTACCTATTTGAACAGAATTACAAGAAAACAATTTGAAAATATAATATCTGAATGTGAAGAAAAATGATTTTTTAAAAAATGTACAATTTCTTACTTTATGTTAAAGAATATTTCTATTTTAAGTAAAATCCCTTTTTTGAGGGAAGTTTGAATTAGACATATAGTTTGATCTCTAAAAAAGTAAATGTGAAGAATATGTGAAATTAGAGGCACATGAGTTGATTTAATATAAAAATTTCCTATTATTAGGATGTTAATTTTGGATCCTTACCATATTCCGAAATATTAAAGTCTTATAATTTAGATTTTTTATAGAATACAGCACTGGGAAAAAGTCTATATATAATATGTAGATTCTTTCCCGAGGTTGTGTGTACATAAAACAACTAAGGGTTAAGGCTTTAACCTTATATGCACTTGTTGCATATATTCCTTTATCGTTTACCAATAGGTAAACAATTTTTTATTTCTTAAATAAGCTTACATGAACTTATTTAAAAAAGCTACTGCTAGTGTTGCATTAGTTGCTCTTGTTTCTGGAGTTTTCTCTACAGGAGTTTCTGCTTACAACGCTGCTGATTTAGCTGCTGCTGAATCATTAGCTACTGCTGGTGTAATTAATACTCAAGCTACTGCTGGTGGGTATAACTTAGATAGCACTATCACTAGAGGTGAAATTGCTAAAGTTGCTGCTAATGTTGCTGATATTACTCCTTTCACTACTTGTGAAGGTAAATTCTCAGACGTTTCTGCTACTGTTCCAAATACTTGGGTATGTGGATACGTTGAAGCTCTTCTAGTTGCAAAGAAAGTTTCTGCTAATCCTGAATATAATTCAGAAAGAAACATTTCTAAAGCTGAAGCTCTAAAATTAATGTTAGAAGCTGCTGGACATGAAGATATTTATACTAATACAGCTACTTGGGAAGCTGAAGTTGTTGCTTACGCTGTTTCTAACGACATATTAGCTTCATCTTTCTCTGATTACAATACTTCTGCTCTAAGAGGATGGGTATTTAACGTTGCTGATACAGCAATGAATTCAGGTGCAGATATTAATATTGGTGATTTCATTCCAGAAATTGATACTGATGATAATACTGATACTACTGATACTACTGATACTACTGATACTACTGTATCAGGTGATGATGTATTAGAAGTTACTCTTTCTGCTGAAACTCCAGTTGCTCAAAACATTCCAAGTACTGCTAAAAATGTTGAATTCTTAACATTCGATGTTACAGCTGGTTCTGAAGATGTTACTATTGAAACTGTAGTTTTAAAAAGAGTTGATCTTGGTTCAAGAACTAACTTTGATAAAGTATGGTTATCTAAAGATGGAGTTGTTGTTACTAACGATAAATCTATTAATTCAAGCGATTTAGTTACTATTGCTACTTCTCTAGCAGTTAAAGCTGGATCTACTGAAACATTTACAGTTAATGCATCTATGAACGGTGTTACTTCTGTTGTTAATGCTTTTGAATTAGTAGAATTAAAAGCTACTTCTACTGTTGAAGCTGGAACTATTAGAGGTAACTCTATGACTACAGTTGCATATGATGTTGCTGAAATTACTTTAACTCCAAAAGGATCTGCTTCTACTATTGATGCTGGTGAAGAATTGGAAGTTATTGGTGAATTTAAATTAGCTGAAACTGAATCATCTTCTAAAAAAGACGCTATTCTTAAATCTATTAGATTTAAAACTACTGGTGGTCTTAGTATTGAAGAAAATTTAAAAAACATTGCATTATACGATGGTTCTACTGTAGTTTCTACAGAAACTGTTATTGATGGTGATTATGTTACTTTCAAATTAAATGACTTAGTTATTGAAGATGCTAAATCTCAAACTTTTGCAATTAAAGCTGATGTTACTTCAGGTGATGATACTGATACTATTGCTTTTTCTGTTAAAGATGATTTTGATATTTATGCAATTGAAGAAGGTACTTCTATTGGAGCTGCTATCGTTAAAGGTGCTTCTTTAGCAACTTATACTTTAAATGCTGGTAAAACTACTATTTCTAGATCTACATCTAATCCTTCTTCTGAAGAATATGTTTCAGATACAGATGATGTTTTAGCATTTATTGCAAAAGTTGATACTGATCAAACTGTATTAGTTGATTCATTAAAATTATTTGTTACTGCTGACTCTGTTTTAAGTGTTGGTACAACAAAAACTCAATTAACTAAAGAAATTGAAAATGTTAGAGTTTATGTAAATGAAACTCTAGTTGATTCAGTTGATACTATTACTGCAGGTGCAGGTACTGATGCTGATGTATTAGACGGTAATGCTTATTATGAATTTGATTCTTCTTTTGAATTAAATGATAATGATAAAATTAAAGTAATGTTTGATTTAACTGTTGATGCTGCTGCAGGAACAAAAATTAAATTTACTCTAAATAATGTTGGTACTTCAGCTGGTAATTCTAAAGCATTATCAGATGTTGAATATGTTTCAGATGGTGAAACTGTTGTAAAAGATAAATTAACAGGTACTGCTACTTCTAACTTTGTTGAAGTTGTTGCTGCTGGAGCTGGATCTTCTATTGTTAGAAATGATGGGTTCTCTTCTGAAGCTTTCTTAGCAGGTGAACAAGGTGCAGAATTAATGAAATTCGTTGTTAATTCTGGTAACTCTAGTTCTTTAGAAATCAGAAAATTAAACTTTGATTTTACAACTGCTGGTACTTTTGTTTCTTCTGATTTAACTAATGTTAAATTACTAAAAGATGGATCACAAGTTGGTGGAACTGAAGATGTTAATTCTGAATCAGTTACTATTGATGATATTGATACTACTATTTCTAAAGGTGGTCAAGCTACTTTCACTCTAGTTGCTGATATTGATACTTCTGCTACAACTAATAGTTTAACTGCTACATTAGATGTTTCAGATTCTATCTTCTACGATGTAAATGATAATGAAATTACTGCTTTATCTGATGTTGCTGGTGATAACTCTACTGTTGGTTCAAATGCTGAACTAGCTGTAGCTATTGACGGTGATACTGCTGAATCTGCTATATTACTAGCTAACACTAATGGTGTAGAAATTGCTAAATATAAATTCACAGCTACTGATGGAGATGTAAATATTAAAGATTTATATTTTGCAAACACTGCTGGTGGTGCTGATTCAAGAGTTTCTGCTCTAAAATTAGTAGTTAATGGTTCTGTTGTTGATTCAAGAGTACCTTCTAATAACCAAATTCACTTTGATCTTGGTTCTACTAACAAAATTGTTGTTCCTAAAAATGATGATATTGTAGTTACTATTGAAGCTGATTTTAATAAAATCACTGATGCTTCTCAAACTAACAAAGCTATAACTTTAGAACTTACTGATTTAGTTGCTGATACAGCTGCTACTTCTAAAGCTCTTACTCTTGTTAATACTAAAGCTATTGATAGAGCTGATCATTATGATAATTCTGGTTTTGCTGCTGATGATATTGTTTCTGAAACAATGAATATTAGAAAAACTCAACCTACAGTAGCTACTCAAAGTATTGGTACTACTAAATTATCTAATGGTGAACAAACACTATTTAAATTTACTGTTTCTGCTGATTCATCTGAAGATGTTGAAGTTGCTGCTGTTAATTTTGATATAACTAAAGGTGGTACAGGTAATGCTCATACAATTGCTGGTCACAAATTATTTGTAAATGGAACAGATAAAACTGCAGATTATACTGCTACTGTTACAGGAGAAAATGTAAGATTTGTTGCTAACGCTGGTAAAAATACAGTTGTTTCTGCTGGTTCTTCAAAAACATTTGAATTAAAAGCTACTCTTGCTGGAGTTGTTTCTGATGATTACGTTTCTGTTAAAATCGTTGAAGATGCTGCTGCTGCTGCTGCTGCTAATAAAGCTACTGCTACTGGTAACTTTGTTTGGTCTGATAATTCAGCTTCTCCTCATACTGATGCTACTGTTGATTACTTCAATGGTAACAATGTAAATGGATTAGACACTACTACTACTACTTTAACTAACTAGTATTAGATAGTTGAACTATCAAAAAATCAAAAATTATTCACTTAATTTTAAAGAACTCTTTCTTCGGAAAGGGTTCTTTTTTTGTCTTTAAAAATTGTAATTAATTAAAAATGAGCTATAATTTCATAAATTATTACTAATTAAATTATCTATGAAAAGATTATTGGGAATTATTATTCCTATTTTTATTCTATCTTCTTGTTATCAAGAATCTAAAACTATAAATATAGAAAATGTGAAAAAAATAAAAAATGAAATAATAACTAGTCCAGATTTTTATGATAAAAATACTGAAGTTACATTTCACGATCAAAAAGATATAGCTAAATTTAAATCTGACTTAAAGGAATTAAATAAAGAAATAAAAACAAATACCTGAAGTCTATCATTTGATCAAATAATGACTAAGACAAAATTATTGGATTATTTATGAAACACCTGAGAAGCATTAGAAATTTATGAAGAAAACTTTTGAAATAATTGATTTAGCGAATCATTAGCTTATAATCATAATCTAGCAAAACTATATGAAAAGTTATGAGAAGAGAAGAAAGCCTTGTTACGATATGAATTTATGATAAAATTTTTTAGTAGTCACAATTATTATAAAAATATAGCAGAAATTTTTAGAAAGCAATGAAATGAAGAAAAATACAATTTGTATATTGATGCTTATAACGAGTATAAAATATCTATAAAAAATGATAAAGAATGAAAAAGTATAAAGGTTAATCCTAATTAATCTGTTAAACTTAATTAATTTAATAT
>CAJXJP010000025.1 GCA_913055215.1 uncultured Candidatus Altimarinota bacterium
ATCTTTATAAAAAATATTTTATCTAATTTTTTTCACAAATTTTGAAATTTCTTATTTGTAAAAATTCATTTTTTATAGATTTTAAATTCATTTATTTTGATTTTATCTCAAGTTTTCAATGAACCTGTTTGAGTTGCCCCGGTTTGCGTTTTTGTTTCTTTTATAATACATGATTTTCAAAGTTGACTTGATGTACATCTTTCACCTGATTTTTTGTACCATTTATATGTAGTTTTTGAACCTTTTACAAGTTTACACTCAAGTTGTATATCTTTACATGTTGGATATGAAGAACCTCCACCTCATCATCCTCCTCTACCACCTCATCCTCCTCCACCGCTAGAGACAGGTGCTGGTGTAGTGACTTCTGAAATTAAAAACTGTGTTAAATGATTGGTTTTAAAACAGATTTTATCTCCATCTAAAATTAAATTTTTTGCATTGGAATCATGTTTCCATATATTTCCATCTTGAGAATAATATATTTTTTTATTATTAAGATGAGCAATAGAACCTTTATTCATACATATATCAATGTCAGAATTAAAAGTTAAATTTTTATTCGTTTTTATATTAATCCCTGCTAATACAGCAATATTTTTTCCAGAGTTTAAATTCTGTATTTTTGTTTTATGAGCATTGTCAGTAATTATTTTCTTTGGTGGATAAATTATTGCTCCTGTTTGTATAATTTCTGTATTTTTTGGAAGAATAATAATTGAGTTTAATGATACTTTATCTGTTTCAAGAGGAAGAAAGACGAGAGTAGTTTCACTTTTATTTGTTCAAGAAAAACTTAGATTTTTCTTTACAAGCGCAATTTTTCAAGTTTCAGATTTAATAGCAGAAATATTTGACCCAGATAAGCTTTTTAAACTTTTTCTTGCCTTTTCTGCACTATCAACAATAATTATTTTTTTATTATTTTGTTCTAAATCTACAAGTGAAGTTTCTATCGTTGAACCACTCAGTGTTGCTCAACTCATGTATTGAGGGTCATCTTCTGAATCATGTAATTTTGAATTTATTAAATCGAGATTATATTTACAGATTTTTGCCTCAGAAAAATATATATTATCCACACTTGGACAAGAATTATTTTCTCTGGTTAATGTTCACGAACTATATGTTTTTGTTCCATCGATAATTTTAATATCTAGACTTCCTGTAAAACTAGAAATTTCTAATCATTTTTCAAAAGCTTTATTTGTACCGTATTTGTAATCACTTATACTTCCACTCAGTAAAAGAAGTTTATCTTCTTTTTTATATAAATGAATTTCTGAGTTATCCGAAATAACTTTTCCATAAATATTTCAGTAAAATCCCATTGGGATTTTACTGATTTCTTCAGCGGATACTGAATGAAAAACAGAGAAAAACATTAAGAGAATAGATGAAAAATATGTTATTTTTTTCATAAGATTATATATTGAATTATTAATAAATTTTTGTACCAAGGTTGATTTCAGTATCTAATTGAGATTGAAATATTATTCCTGTATTATCTGCATCAGTTGAATAATGAATTCCATCTTTTTTTAAGATTAATCCATATATTTTATCAGCGTTTCATTCTGGTATAATTTCATAAATATTATTTTGCTTAAAAGAATTATTTTCATAATTACTTAAATCAAATTCAATATTTCAGTTCACTAAGCTTCATGTTATCGATGAAAGCGTTCATTGTTTTCTTAGTGTATATTCTCATGCATCAGCATTACCATTATTTTGAAAAACAAGTTTTTGAACGCTGATAGTTGGTGCTGAACTTGAACCAGATTGTGTATTTATTCAATAATTACTAACGAAGTTTAATTGTGCATTTCAGTTATCTAAAAGACTTTGAACTGAACTTGTAATTTTTGCAGGCGTAATTGTAATTAAACCATTTCATCAATTTAATACGATATTTTCTAAATCTTGATTACTATTTACTCATTTTATTCATCCAAGTTCTAGTTTTTCTAAAAGTATTCATTGATGTGATGTTCAAAACTTTTCAAATCAAATATGAGCTGGCGCAATATAAAGTTCAATTTTTTGATTTCATTGAAATAGTGCATTTACTCAAAATGAACCAGAATTTGTTTTGTTTACATAATCTCATCAAAAAACATGTGCCATTGATCAAACTCTTATATCAGTAGTTCAAATGTAGGTTTTTTCATTACTAATAGCACCTGTAAATGTGACTGAAATAGATTTAAAAGAGATATCTTCATTTTGGATATTTATTTCAAAATCAGCAATTTTCACCTTTTCATCAGCTAAAATTACCTTATTTTGATTATTCACTGCTCATGTTTGAGTAAGTGTTACTACTCATTTCTTGATAGCTTTTACTGTTACTTTATTAGAAAACCAAAAATTACTTCATAAAGTTGAGTGTTGTAAATTTGTAACCTGATTAAAATCAATATCTTCTGCTATAATTTCTTTTATTCAAAATGCTAGTTGAACTGAACCAGTATAGCTTGGATTTGTATTTAACTTTACTGAAAATATTTCAGAATTACCTTTTAATAGTTCGTAATCAGAAAGAGAAAAATCAAAACTATTTTTGTTTAACTCTGATCAACTTAATGTAGATAAAATTACATCACTAGAACTTATTAAATCAACAGAACTAAGAATATTAGAATATTCAAGTACATTAAGAGATCAACTATTATAAATGGAAATATTTTTTATAAATATGTCTGAACCTGAACCTGATTTTATTTGAAAATCAAATGCCGAATTATTTTCTCAAACATGTATTGTTTGATCTATTTCGTTGCTTCATAAATCCAAAATAGGAGTGACCAATGTTTGATTGTAAAGTGATCCATCTGAATTTGTTGCAGATTGACTACCTGTAAGCGAAATATTTTCGTTTAAATATACTGCATAGGATTTATTTTTTTGAACGTAAGTATTTACAAAGTTTGATTTTTCAACTGTTGAACGTACATTTCAAAATTTTAAAGTATTTTGATTTTCTCAAAATATATCAGCAGTAAAATCAATTATTTTTTCATAATTTTCTGAATTACTTAAGGAATTTAGTTTTATACTATTTTTTTGTGCATTATCACTTGTAAATCCGATAAGATTCCATCATTTTGAGAAGTCATGACTTATTATTTTTTCATGATTACGGATTTTTTCTTGAATTTTATATGAAATAACTAAATCTTCATCTCCATAATTATTTACAAAATAACCGCGAAGAGGGGAATATTCACTTACATTATTTGATAAAATATTTATCCATGTGGAACCCGATAAAGTTTTAACATTGAAATCTTTATTTTGTGAAAAATTTATTTCCTTTAACTTTTCAGGAAAAGAAATCATGGCATTTTCTCATGATTTAATGATAAAGTTAGTTTTATAGTCTGCTGATAAAATTCAGCAAGAAAAAAATAATACTCAAAAAAGTATTACAAAAAAACGAATTAAATTCGTTGCGCCTCCTTTCATATATTTATAATATTAATATTTTAAACAACTAAAATATATGTATATAGAAGATTATTTCAAGATAAAAATAATTTTTCGATATAAAAAACCAAAAACTAAAAGTTTTCGGTTTTTTTATTTTTTTATAACTCTTTTACCATATATTCACCTTCAAGATGATATCATCTTTTTTCATAATATTGTCTAACTCAAACACCTGCAATAACAGCCATTTTTTTGAAGCCAGCTTCACGTGCAAGTCTTTCAGATTCTTGAATTAATTTTTTCCCAAAACCTAAATGTTGACCAAAAGTTGAACCTTTTTCACCAACTCATAATTGATCTCAGAAAGTATGAATTTCTCTCACAAGAGCTGCTCATTTAAGTTCTGGTAGTAAGTCAATTATGCCACCTTTAGATGGTTTTTTTGAGAGAGGAGAAACAGGATTTAATTCATTACTATCATTTCCTGGGAGACGTAATCTTAGAAGTGAAAAAATAGTTCTATCTTCAGGATCTTCCATAGTTAAGAAATGCTCATTTCAACCTGATGCTTCATAAGGGAAGTCATGCAAAATAGCTTTTTTAGGATCATTTTTTCCAAATTTAATTTCTCTGTGACGGATATCAACCATTTTAATTCCTCTTTCTACAAGTTTTTTTTCTACGATTTGTCTCAGATTAGCAAGTTTACTTCATTCTAATATTTCAGTTGCTGGAATATCTCTATATGTTCTATTTAATCTTATATATTCCGGAATCATTGCTTCTAGATCAGCTGTAAGATCGATAAGTGTTTCATCATCGTAGGCTTTAAATCATCCATTTTTCCAAATATCAGTAAGTTCAGATTTATCAGTAACCATCATTGGATAGATTTTTAATTCATCTGGTCTAAACGCTTGATTATTAAACACTTCAGCAAGTGCTTCTTTATCTTTTTCTGGTGTTGAGCCAAGAAGATTAGGCATCATATGAGAAACTACTTTGAAACCTGCATCTTTTAGCATTTTTGTTGCTTCGGTAGATTCTTTATTCCCATGACCTCTTTTGTTTAATTCGTTAATATCGTCAAAAGTTGTTTGGTAACCAATTTCTACTCTGGTAACTCAGAATCTTCTCAAACGAGCAATTTCATCTGGATTAATCCAATCAGGACGTGTTTCAATCGCAACTCAGATAATTCTTAAACGAGATTCTTGGTTTCTTTTTTTTGCTTCTTCCAAGTTTGCTGAAACATTTGCTCTATAGTGTGTTGAAAGTTTGAATGCAGCAAATCTATCTGTAGATAGATCTGTTTTTTCAATATGAGGTTTCATTTCATCATAAGTATTAAATGCATCATAAATACCTTTCATAAAGTCTTCTTGGTATTGTTTTGGGTATACAGACCAAGTTCCTCAAATAATTCTGATATCATTTTTTTCAATTTTATGACCTGTGATTTCAAGAGCGTATAATCTATTATGAATCTGCATAATAGGATCAAATTTATTGAGTTCAGCTCTCATTACTGCCGGTTCATTTGGAATATATGATTTTGGTAAACCTTCAAAACTAGGACAGTAAACACATTCTCAAGGACATCCCCAAAATTTTGTTAATAGTGAAATTACAGTAACCCCAGATTGGCTTCTTACTCATCTTTTTCTAAGAATCTTTTTGAATCTTAAATCTTCTTCCAATTCACCAGTTGCAATAAGTTCATTATATCTTTCAATAATTTCTATACTTGGAATAGGTTTTGGAAGTTTGTATTTTCCGTAGATTTTATTTTTAAATTTATGAAAATTATCTCTATCTAATTTTTCAATTTCTTTTAATCACATAGCTAGAACTTCTTCAATAATAGCTGTTCTTTCTGGTGTTTTTTTTCTCGATGTATGTTTATGATGTTCTCCCATATCTGACATATTTTATATAAATTAATGTATTTTTGACTTCCGATATTATATTGAAAATATGTGTTTTGCAAGCTCAAAGATATCATCATAATTATTTGTTTTAAAAAAGTGAAAATTAGGTTTGCAATATTTTATAAAGTTCTGTATAATATGACCAAATGTAATATTTTAGTCATTTAGTCATATCTTAATAAATATATGAAAGAAAACGGAAAGAAAATTAAATTATATAATGCTTGAGTGAAACTTTTTTCAAAGTACTGAGTCAAAAAGGTATCGATTGACATGATTGTAAAAGAAGCATGAGTAGCAAAGGGAACATTTTATCTTTATTTTAAAAATAAAGAAGAATTATACGAAACGATTATACAAAATACATTTGATGGATGAAAAATTCAAATGGAAAGGGTAGTGAATAAATATCCAAATGTAAAACTGAGAATTTTATATGAAATGGTATGATCACTCGTATTTTTTCAAAAACATGATATTTTTAGAAATATAGTAATGTGAAATGAAGATTATTGTTGTTGAAATATAAATAGTGAATATTTAAAAAATCAACATTTAAAACTTTTAGAAATAGTCTTATCTGATATTGAAATGGAGGATTCTAAAAAAATCGAATTTTTGTCTAAAATTATGTGATTTTTCAATCATTTAAATTTTATGAAATGTTGTTTTCCAAAGGATGAAGAATTTATGGAATTTGCAGTACAAATTGCAGCAGTTTTAGTAGAATGATTCTTTTGAGAACATGATAAATTGGCATCTTCATTTAATCATGAAGAATTTGAGAAAGAGGTAATTAATTTTAATAATATATAAAATAAAATGAAAAAAATAATATCTATTATTACTCTTATTTCACTTGTGTTTCTGACATCTTGTGGAAAAGAAGTTGAAGTAAAAGAGGAGAAAAAGAAAGATTTTGTCGTAAATGTCACAGAATTTAATGAATTTTCAACTGAAGCAATTTTAAATAAGACATGAAAAATAAGTTCTTCACAAGATATTAGTATGTCTTCAAATGTAAGTTGAAGAGTATGAAATATTTTAGTAAGAGATGGTGATACTGTACAACAATGAGAAATTCTTGCTGTAATTGATGATACTATTGCAAATTATGGTATTTCAGTAAGTCGTGCTAGAAATAGTCTTGATAGAGCAAAAATTAATTACGATTCTCAAAAAATTAATCTAGATAAAGCAGTTTTTGATACAAATATTAATCTAAAAAAGCTAAAATCTAATCTTGAAGCATTAAGAGGAAATACGGATGAGAATTTAAAAAATGCTGAATCTGACTTAGAAAATTCAGATTATACTTCGTCTGATTCGAAATCTGCACTTGAATTACAAAAATTAGACAATGCTGTTAAAAAAGCGGAATTAGATTATCAAAACAAACTTGTTGCTGATTCTGAAACACTACAAGGTTTCTATTCGTCTATTAAAAAAGAACATAATGCGATGAGAATATTTCTTGATGATGTTGTGGAATTTACTGATGAATTATTATGAGTAACTGACAGAAATAAAGATAAAAATGATAATATCGAAGATTATTTAGGAGCAAAAGATTCGAGCCAAAAAAATCAAATCAAAGAAGAATTAAAAACGTTAATTGCATACCAACAATCAACTTATAATAATTTTGATATCAATTCTGTTGATACAGAAGAAGAACTTATTGATGCGTTAAATACAATTTCAAAAGCATTTAATCTTTCTAAGAATTTATTAAATAATTTTGAATTAACACTTAATAATTCTATAGAGAGTCTCACTGTTTTATCTTCACTGGATCTTGCAAATTATCAATGAGTTGTAAATGGTTATCAAGCAGCACTACAATGAAACTATACATCATTTTTAGCATTTGATAATGGTGTTAAATCATTTTCTAGAACATATAAACAAAATCAACAATCAATTGTAGAATCAATTGAATTATTAAAAAAAGACAGAGAAATTGCTAAAAAATCTATTTTAGTATGAGGTGATAAAGCATTAGTTTGATTAAATAAAGTAAAAATTAGTTCAGAAGATGCTATTCGTTCACTTGAATTACAAGTAGAATCTGCAAAAAATACATATGATAATTCCATTAAAACGAGAGACGTTACACTGAGAAGTTTAAAAAATGGGATTCGTGAATCGGAACTTGCATTAGCTCAATCTCAAAAAGAATATAATAAATTAACTGTTCGTTCACCAATTACCTGAGCGATATCTAGTGTAGGTATAGATATCTGACAAGAAGTTTCACCTGGAAAATCATTATTTACTGTTCAAAATAATACTGATAACGAAGTTGAAATTGCCTTTTCAAAAGATGAACTTTCTTTGGTAAAAGTAGGGAATAATGCATCTGTTTTATATGATGGAACAAGTTTAACTGGATCAATTCATACTTTATCAAGTATTGCAGATTCAAATTTAAAATATAAATCTAAAGTTCAATTATCAAAAGCAACATCGTTACTATGAGATATAGTTTCTGTCGAAGTTCCTCTTACTTTGAAAAACCAACTTATACCAGTAAATATCGTAACAGTACAAAATGATGGAACATGAGTTATTTCAATTTATGAAGAAGAGAAAATAAAAAGAAAGAAAATTGTTCTCGGTAAAATTTATGGAAATCTTGTTGAGGTTATATCTGGAATTGAACAAAATGATAAAATTATCACTAATTACGTTGATAATTTCGATTCAGAAAAATTTAATATTAAAATTCAATAATTAAAAGCTTATGTCGAGTGTAGTAAATAGAACATTTGAAAAGTTAGAAAAATGATTTTTCTGATTTTGGGTTAAAAGATACAAAGTTTCTTTTCTCGCTATTTTTCTAATAGTAATAGCGGGACTTTTTTCATTGTTCACTATTCCAAAAGAATCGAGTCCAGATATTAAATTTGGTATAATTTCGGTTACAACTCCATATATTTGAGTAAACCCAAATGATATAGATTCTTTAATTACGGAAAAAATTGAAAAAGAACTTGATGATATCACGGGAATAAAAAAAATAACATCTAGATCATCTGTCTGAATGAGTTCAATTACTATTGAACTTGATAATGATGCAAATACGAGAGATGTTTTGACCGATATTAAAGATTCAGTGGATAAAGTTGATTTACCAGAAGATGCTGAAGATTCGAATGTAATTGAAATAAGTAGTAGTAATGAATTAATGTATGAAGTTCTGCTTTATTGAAAAATAGAAGAAACTACTCATTTTGAACTTATGGCTATGGCTCAAGAAATTAAAAATAATCTTGAGTGAAAATCATGAATTGCGAGTATTGATCTTGGCTGAGCCGATATGAAATGATTTGGATGAAGCTCAAATGCAAGTGATTATGAAATAAAAGTTCTTTTAGATAAAGAAAAAATTGAATTGTTATGATTAAGTTTAAGAGAAATATCTTGAATTATTAAAAGTTATAACAAGAATACACCAATTTGAAACTACAGTATTTGAGACTTGAATTATGATTTCCGTTTTGATTGAGAATTAGAAAATATTGAAGCTCTAAAAAATGTTGTTATTAGATGATCAAATGGTTCTCATATATATTTAAAAGATATTTCTAAAATTTCTCGTGAATATAAAAATAATGATATTAAAAATCTCGGTTTTTTTGAAAAATCAGGATATAATTATGTTTCACTTGTTTTTAATAAGGCTGAATGAGCAAATGTTTTTAGTGTATCTGAGAAATCTAAAAAACACCTTGAAGAATACTTAAGTAAGAATTCTAAATACGATAAAGTTCAAACGATATATATTAAGGATATGTCGGAACTAATTATCGAAGATTATTCAAATCTTGCTGATACAGCGACTCAAACTTTGATTTTAGTATTTATTACTATTTTAATCTTTGTTTGACTACGTGAATCAATTATTGCGTCTCTCCTTATTCCTCTAGCATTTTTGATTACATTTATTGTACTAGACACTTTTTGATATTCACTCAACTTTCTGACAAACTTTTCATTAGTTCTGACTTTGTGAATTGCTATCGATACGGTAATCGTAATTATCGAATGAGCGAGTGAAAAAATTAAACTTTGATATAATAGAAAATCAGCAATTTTATTGGCTGTAAAAGATTATAAAGCACCGTTAATTGCTTGAACACTGACGACACTTGTAGCATTTTTACCACTTATGTTCTTGCCGTGAGTGATGTGAAAATTCTTAGCGTATATCCCGATTACAGTTTTTTCAACACTAGTAGCCGCATTATTTCTTTCATTAACGGTTAGTTCTGCATTATTTATTACTTTAGTAAAAAATGGTAAAACTTTCCACAGAGATGAAAAATTAGAAGCTACTTTTTCACCAAAACAAGTAGAATTTTTGGAACATGAAAGAGAATGAAAAACAGAAGCATTAGGTGAGAGTGTAACTAAACGTGATAAAGTTCTTTGAAAAATGTGACTTACATATTACGGAATTTTAAAAAATATTGTAACGAGTAGAAAAAAAAGATTGATTGTTATAATCGCTCCAATTATTTTACTTATTCTTACATTTGCTTTTATATCACCAAAATTAGGATTTACTCTATTTCCTGCATCTGATCAATGAGTGTTAACAGGAACTATCGAAACTAAAGCTTGAAGCGAAAAAGAAGTATTAGAAAAACATGTTCCATTGGTAAATAAAGTAATTTCAAATATTCCAGAAACGAAAGTATATTATGTTACTCTCAATGGAAATATGATTGATATTTACCTAGAACTAGAAAATAAAACAATCAGAGAAAATAAAGGACAAAGAACTGTATTTGAGGTAGAAAAAGAGGTAGCAAAAGAATTAAAAATATTAGAATCTGAATGATTAACTGTTTCGTTTGAGACATTGAAAGATGGACCACCAACTGGGAAACCAATTTGAGTGAAACTTATTGCAAATAGTTCACAACAAGTTGATGCATTAAAAGAAACAGCTGAAATTTTTAAAGAACAATTAAAAACATTTAAATGAGTAAAAAATGCTTCCACTACATCGAGTGAAAGTCCTGGACAGTTCATTTTTAAATTTAATAGAAATAAATTAGCAGAAGTTTGATTAACGCCGGATGATATACTCTCAGAAGTTTATTTTTATACAAATGGACTAAAAGCATGATCAATTAAATCAACATATGAAGATAATGATATTGTTCTAAAAATTGAACAATTTGACGAAAATTTATCTCCAGAAGATATAAATGATTTAATCGTGAAAACAAAAATTTGAGATATAAGAGTTTGAGATTTTGCAAACTATCAATTTACGAAAGCAGTATCTTCAATTAATAGACAAGATTGAAAAATTACTATCACGGTAGAATCAAATTTTGAAGTTTGAGTTCTTCCTTCTGATATTCAACCAAAATTAATCGAGTTTGCAAAAAATTACAACTATCCAGAATGAATTAGTTATAGTGCTGGTTGAGAAAATGAAGAAAATATGGATTTAATTGTCTCTACAATGAAATCGCTACTTATAGCTTTATTTTTGATATTTAGTATTTTAGTTTTTCAATTTAACTCATATGGGCAACCAGCGGTTGTGTTATATTCTGTTATTTTAGCATTACTTTGAGTTAATATTTGACTATGGGTAACTTGAAATCCATATTCAATGCCGTTTATGATTTGATTTATCGCTTTAACTTGAGTTGTAGTAAACGATGCAATTATTCTTATAGATAGAATTAATAAAAATCTTGATAAATGAATTGATAATTTACATGCTGTTCTTTCAGCTTGAAAATCACGTTTACAACCAATTATTGTAACAACATTAACTACTGTTTTTGGTGTACTTCCACTGGCTATGCAGGATGAATTTTGGGCATGATTATGATATACAATTGTATTTTGATTATTCGCAGGTTCAGCTATGACACTGATAGTTATTCCATCATTGTATTATGAAATTTTCTTAAGAGAGAAAAAATCTAAAAAAGTACAATTATAAAAAAAATCAGAGCTTTGCTCTGATTTTTTTTATTTGCATTTTCTTGGGATTATTTTATAGTAAAAAAAAGGAGAGTATAAGATAAAAAATTAACTATGAATAATTTATCTCTTATTTGAGAAAAAATTGAAGCTAATGAAACTGTACTCGTAAATAATTTATTAAATCTTTCTGAGATTCATAACTTAGGTTATGATAATTTGGAAGATTTTTTAGCTGTGTTAAAACAATTAAATAGCTTACCACGTTCAGATTCAGAAAAGTTTATCGCAGTTGATTTAGATGATTGTCTTTATTCTCGTCAAAATTCACTACAAAATTCATTACTTTCTGAAAACCGTTGAGAAGCATGAAATAGAGTTATTGAAACCCATATGTGATGATTTAAAAAATATACTTTTGATCATTACAATCCAAGTTGATCAGTAAAACAAATGGTAGATATTTTATTAAAAAGTAAAAATTCATGTATTCTCACAGCATGAAAAAAATATTTTCAGTACGAGAAACTAAATAGGATTTGAATTGATGACTCTATTCCTGTTTCAGTAGTGAATTCTACATCAGAAAAGCCAAAAAAATTATTAGAATTTATTATTTTTGAACTAGGTTTTATTCCAGGTGAGATTGATATTTATGATGATAGAGTTGAACATTTTCATAAATGTGGCCCTGTACTTTCTAAAATATTGCAATCAAGTATCAATATCCATGAAACAATTTTGTGCCAAAATAAAACAGATGAATTTCATAAAATTAATAAATCAAGATTTCAATTAGATCTATTACATTAAAAAAAAGAAGAACCTAGTTCTTCTTTTTTTAGTTTTTATAATTGCTCTTGAATTTTATTGATAAGTAATTTTGAAATTTCCTCAAAAGATAATTCTGTAGAAAACCCCGCAGCTAATTTATGACCTCATCATCCTAGTGATGCGCATATTTCTGAAACATTTACTGACTTACTTCTCATACTTCATTTAATTTTTCCTCATCAAATATTGTAGAGTAAAAAGCAAACTTCAGATCCATCCATATTAGCTAAAAATTCATTTGTTAATCAGGTTGTATCATTATTTGTTGTACCAGTTTTTTCGAAATATTCATCTTTTACAATGGCATATGTAATCTTTTTATCATCAGATTGTTCTATATCTTTTAAGACTTCTCACCAAAGCTTTGTTCTTTTGAAAGTCTTTTTTTTGTAAAATTCATACATTGGAGCCCTGAAATCTGCACCATATTCCATTAATTTTGCAGCTGTTCTGAGAGTTTCAGGCGTAGTATTAGAATTATAGAAAATATTTGTATCTGTATGAATTCATGCGGTAAATAGTGTTGCTATTTTTTCATCAAAATATTTTTTATCGATTCATAAAGTTTCTAATGTTTTAAATAAAACTTCACAAGTAGAAGAGGCTTGAGTATCTATTATATTTAAGGTTCAAAAACCTGGATTGGTAACGTGATGATCAAAAACAACAAAGTCAGTCGTATCAAAAATATCTTTGTTTTTAATGTAAGTTTCTCAAAGTTGTGATAATGATGCAGCATCTAGTGAAATTATCATATCAGGATTAAACTCTGTGATATTTAATTTTGGATTAATAATTTCATTTGCTTCTAAAAATGCAAATTCATCAGGTGTATTATCGTCATTTATAGCTGCTAAGTTATATCACATTTTTTCTAATGTAAAATATAAGCCAGCAAGACTTCAAAAAGCATCTGGGTCCATTCTTACATGGTTTATAAGTAAGATATTTTTTGCTAAGGCTAGCTTTTTTCAAAAATCAGCAATTTTTTGTTCCATTTCGTTATTTTTAGGATTATTTTGAATAGTATAGAAGATTAAATAAAAAATACAATAATATCTAACTCAGCTATGTAATCTTATATTTATTCAGAAATTTAAACGTAAAAAAACTTGAGTATATTGGGTAATATGGACTCAAGTTTTATAACTCCTCAGTTTACTTCTAAATCTAATAATATGGTGTTTTAAAAGATCTAGGAAACCAAGAGCAGTTGAAAAAATAACCTAATTTTTTCGGCGAGGATTTACACCTCAAATTTATACCTCGTTTGGGTAATTTTTAGAAAGCTATTCACCGTGCTTTTTTGTTTTTGTTTTCGAACCGTCTTTCAGATTCTTTTATTTGTTTGTCTTAGGTTGTTAGTTATATTCATACAATTATCAAAATTATTTAATAACTCTATGAATATAACTAATGAACCGATTTTTGTTTTTATTTTTGTATGATACCAAGAGGGTATCGGTTTTATTTTTGTAGGAATTCTTACTAGGTTTTGGTAAGGACCATTCTTACGAAGTATAAATTTATTTTAATGAACACGTGTAAGAATTAACTTACATAAAAATTGTAACATGCTTTAAATTTATACGCCAAATTTTGCAGTTGACATTTTATTTAAAACATTCATTAGATTTATTAATTTCTTAATATTCATGACTATAAAGCTAATTTATTCAAAAAAAATAAGCATAAAAAAAGAAAGATAATTATGATTTAAATATCTTTCTTGTTCAAAAAATTGGTATAAAAAAAACTTGAGTGTATTGGGTAATATTACTCAAGTTATAGGTTGTCTAGATTCACTTCCTAGACAGATTTTAGTGTTTTGTAGTTGTCTAGGGGAATGTAGATCAGAATTTCGAAAAACTAACCTTGCGTTTTTCTAAAGGATTTGCACCTCAAATTTAAACCTCATTTGGGTAATTTTTTAAAAGCGATTCACCATGCTTCTTTGTTTTTATTTTTTGAATCGTTAGATTCTTTGTGTGTTGTGTTTTTGTGTGGTTTTGCGGCGATAGCTATATTCACTAAATCATCAAGTTATCTTAATAACTTAGTGAATACAACTAATCGACCTATTTGTTTTTGTATTCGGATACTTGCGTATCAAAATTTTATTAGGAAATCTCACTAGGTTGTTGCGAGTTCCGTTCTAATGAAGAATAAATTTATTTTAATGAGCTTTGTAAGTTGTTTTTAACTTACAGGCACTATTATAAGAAGATTAGACTTAGTACCGAATTTATTGACTTGCCAATTTACTAAACGATACTGTAAAATAATTTTTATTTTCATTTTTTGTTTATTTTGAGCCATTTATGACTTTGTGTTTTTTTGTGAAAATAATAGTAAAATCTTGAAAAATTAATGATTTTTTAAGGTAAAATTTGGTACTAAAAACATGAGTTTGTTACAAAAATGTGTACATAAATATAAAATCATAAAATATAACTCAAATTGTTAAAAAGTTTTTAACAAGACTTTTATAATCGACTTTATTATTTTTTATTTTTGTCTAAAATATTTGTATATGTTAAAAAATAATTGCAAAAAAATGCTTCAAAAATCTAAAGAATTTCTTAAAAAAGATAAAAACTCATTTTCATTGGCTAATACAAAGGAACTTCAAGAATTAATCCAATATCACAGTGATCTGTACTATAACAAAGAGGAACCTATTATATCTGATTACGAGTATGATATTTTATTTGAGACTCTACAATTTTTAGAAAATAAGTTTAATATTGAATCAAAACAAACTGATCAGGTTTGAGCAGAGATTTGAGAATCTACTTTTCAAAAAGTAAAACATTCTCGTCCGATGATCTCTTTATGAAATACATATAATGAACAAGATCTTTCTGATTTTGATGAACGTGTTCAAAAAAATATAGTAGCAGCATGAGAAATACACGAAGATACACTTGAATATGTTCTAGAGTTTAAATTTGATGGATTAGGCGTAGAGCTTATTTACAAAGATTGAAATTTAGTACAAGCGATTACAAGAGGGAATTGAGTAGAATGAGAAGATGTTACCATAAATGCGATGCAAATAGCAAACATTCCAAAAACTATTCCCTATAAAAAATACTTAGAAGTAAGATGAGAAGTAGTTTTACCTATTTCATCATTTAATAGCTTAAATGAAATTGCAAAGAAAGAAGGTTGAAAAGTCTTTTCTAACCCGAGAAATGCAGCTTCATGAAGCATGAGAATGAAAGATGCAAGTGTTACAAAGAAAAGAAACTTAAAGTTTTTTGTATATGATTTAGCAAATTTCGATGAATTTAGACTTGAGGAAAATATTTCTGAGTATTATGATGTAATTAAGGATTTAGAAAAATTTGGATTCGAAATTTCTAGTTATTTTAATAAATTATCAGGAATTTGAGAAGTTATTTCGGCTATTGATAACTTTTGAGATGTGAAAAAACAAATAGATTTTGAAATCGACGGTCTTGTTTTAAAAGCAAATGATATTTGATTATGGCAAGCAATAGGCTTTACTGAACATCATCCACGTTATGCTATTGCTTACAAATTTCCAGCTGAAATACTTACAACACAAATTAATTCTGTTGAACACCAAGTTGGTAGAACTGGTACTATTACCCCAGTTGCGAATTTAGAACCAATTATTATTGGCTGAGTAACGGTAAAAAGAGCAACTCTTCATAATTATGAAGAAGTTGAAAATCTATGAGTACATGTAGGAGATACTGTTTTTATCAAAAGAGCATGAGAAGTTATTCCTAAAATTATTTCAGTTGTAAAAGAGGGAAGAATAGAAAATGCAGAAATAATTACTCCTCCAAAATATTGTCCGAGTTGTGAAAATGAGGTCATTAAAGATGGAGATAAAGTACGTTTCTATTGTCCAAATACTGTAGATTGCCCAGCTCAACATTCTGAAAAACTTGTCTTTGCAGTTGGAAAACAATGATTTAATATTGATGGTTTTGGGGTAAAACAAGTAGAATTATTTTTAGAATTATGAATTATTCATAACTTAGTAGATATTTTTAAAATATCAGAAAAATCAGAAGAAATATTAGAATTAGAAGGATTTAAAGAAAAATCTGTTGAAAATCTAATTTCTTGAGTAGAAAAAGCTCGCAAAGTTGAAATTGCCACGCTTATTACGGCACTTGCTATACCTGGTGTTTGAAAAAAGACTGCAAAAACTCTGGCGAAATTATTTTATTCAAGAGAATCTTTGATAGAGTTTCCATATATTATTGAAGATTTAGTAGAATTAGATGATATTTGACCTGAAATCGCACAAAACGTGGTAGATTATTTTTCAAATGATGCCCATAAAAGAATTTTAAGTGATTTATCTGAATTATTAGAAATTAATTTCTATAAAAAATTAGAAATTTCTGCAGATTGAGATGTATCAGAATATTTTTGAAAGAAAATGTGTATTACTTGAAGTTTCATTTGAGAAGACTGAGCGAAAGTCTCTCGTGATGATTTAGTAAAAAAACTAGAATGAGTTTGATGAGAATTTGTATGATCGGTAAGTAAAAAAACAGACTTTTTACTTGCTTGAGAAAAAGCAGGATCTAAACTAAAAAAAGCTGAAGAAAATGGGGTAACAGTTATAAACTTGCAAGAGTTTTTAAATAAAGTACAATAATTAAAATCCTTCTTAGTAATTAAGAAGGATTTTATAATATAAAAAAAATTATGAAAAAAATACTGATTGCGTTTGTTAGTTCTCTATTATTTTTCCAGTTTACTTATGCTGAAAATACAAATTTAGAGAAATTATTTTTACAGATTGAGAAAAAACCTCTTATTTCTCAAAAAAATATTTATAAAAAATATATCAAACAATTAAATTTTGTTCTTACTAAGAAGAATTATCAGCCATATTTCGAGGAAATAAATTCTATAAAAAAACAATTTGAAATTAAAGAAAAATTAATTCTGAAAAAATTAAATGAAAAGAAAATAAGTATCAATTCTCATAATACTTTAATTTTAAAATTCAATAATTGGATAAATATAGATAATTATATTCAAAAAAATAAAACGAAAATTAGCACTTCTGATTCTGTATTTATTTTTAGAGAAAAATATAATATTTCTAGTAAAAATATGAAAATTATTACGAAGAAATTAAAAGAAATAAATCCAAATATTTTAATTTTCATAGATCAAGAATGATGACTAGTAAACAGATTTATAAGTTTTGAATGAGGATTTAATATTAAGAATTATGAATCAGATACATTTGTTTCTGAGCGTTATAGTTTATTAACATCTGGTGAAAAAAATACATTATTACAATTATTTTGAAAAAAATATTATTTTCCATCAATGAAAAGTATTTGAAACAGTTATAAAAATATTTCAGATCAAAATAAAAAAGAATTTTTAGAAATAATTTCATATATTCAGTTAAAAAACTTACAAAACCATGGGATTAACACTCATGGAATTATAGGTGATTTGGACTTATGAAATCCTGTGATATCAGGGTTATCTAGAAGTTTCTCTCAAGAAATACTTGATTACTTTAAGCTTATAGATGCTTATACTGTAGCTTCAAAAGAAGTAGGGATTATGTTGTATTTAAAACATTTTCCTGGACATGGGAGTTGAAAAATTGATTCTCATAAATGAATTTTAGATTATTCACATAATACTTCTTATGTTAAAAAAAATTTAATAGTGTTTGAATATTTTTTATCAAAAGAAACAAATCTAACTCGTTGAATTATGGTTGGACATATGTTTTTAAATAAAAATATTTCTGAATCATTTCATAAAATATTAGAAAAATCAGATTTTGTTATTACTGATGATTTAGCTATGAATGGATATAGATCCGTAAAAAGTATTTCAGAAAATAAAATTTTCACAACAAAGGAATTAGAAAATTATAACAATGTAATAAAAGTTCACACTCAAATAAATATTTGAATTAAATAAAAAAAGAGCCTACGGCTCTTTTTTTATTTTTCTTTATATAAGTGAACATCTCTTTGTGGAAAAGGGAAGTTTAAACCTTTTTGATCAAAAGTTTTTTTCACAGTTTCTAAAATATCTCATCTCACTCCCCAATAATCAGCTGATTTTACGAAAAATCTATAATTAAAAATTACAGCATTATCTCATAATTCTGCTACTGCTATTGTAAGCCCTTCTTTTTGAATAATTCTAGCTTCAGCTTCAGCAATTTCTTTTAATGTTGATTTTACTGTGTCTATATCATCAGAATAACTTACTCATATTTGCAAATCAACCCTTCTTCTTTTTTCAGTAGAGTAGTTTACCATAGAGGCATTACTAATATCTGAATTTGGAATAATAATCTTTTTTCTGTCACCAGATAACAAAATTGTATTAAAAATATGAATTTCTTTTACAGATCATGAATGTCATCCAGCTTCGATAAAATCTCAAATTTTATAAGGTTTGAACATTAAAATCATAACTCATCCCGCAAAGTTTTGAAGTGTTCATGATAATGCCATCCCAATTGCTAAACCAGCAGCAGCTAAAATTGCTACAAATGAAGAAGTTTGAACTCATAATATTCAAGCAGCACTAATAAATACAACCACTTTTAAAACAATAGCAACTAAGCTAGTTATAAAAGATTCTAACATTGGATCCCAGTCATTAACTTCCATGATTTTTTCTAAACCTCTATTGAGAATAGAAATAATTTTGAATCATATCCAAATAACAAGCAATGCTCATATTAATTTTGGTACAAAAACCGCTGACCAGTCGATAAACCTTTCCATTAATTCCATTGCAATTTTAGAATCAATATTTCCAATATTTTCTATACTCATAATGTTTTTTTTATTTATAAATATTCTTCATATTATAACAAATACATTTAAAAAACCTAAAAATAATCTAAAAATCATTTAAAAGTATTGACTTATTGAAAAATAAGCTACAATTCATTTTTAGTAACACAAGTTTCATTAAAAGGAGGGAAATTATGTTACTCTCATTTAATAAGTTTGTTGTAAAATGCAGTGAGGACTGTGTATTGTTGATAGGGTTGTTACTTTTATCAGCTATATTTGGTTCTATTTACGCAACTGATCTTGAATTTTATATTTACGTTATCGCTTTTATCGTAACCATTACGATGTTTGAGGGGTTAGTAAGTAATACTAAGGAAAACATTTTTTCCTTACATCATGTTCAGCTGGTAATTCTCTATATTGTTTCCATTTTGATATTTTACACTATAGGAAATATTTTCATTTCTTTATATGTTGTGTTTTCGATTTTCGTATCGATTGCAGCAATAAAACTAATGAGACTTTCTCTCTCTATATATAAATATCTAAAAAATCTAAAAACGGTCGAATGACCGTTTTTTTGTATGTTAAAAATTTGATTCAACAAATAAATGTTTATAATACATAAAAATATTTTTTAAATAAAAAAGGATGGAAAAAATAAAATATTTCAAATATTTATTTACAATTTTGTTTATTTTTGTTATTTGAACATTTGCTTTATGAAAAGTTAATAACGACTTTAAACAGATTTCTGATAATAATGGACTAAATATTTATACTAATTCAGATAAATCTATTTATATTGCTAAAGTAAATTTAGAGAGAGTTGATATAGATTTTTGATGAGTATTAACAGAAAATATTGATAATAAATACGAATCTAATGAAACTAAAAATGAAAGATTTAACAGAACCTCTTCCTACGATTTAATAAAATTTCCAAAAAATGAAAATATATTATGAGCGTTAAATGGCCAATTTTTTAATGCGAATCTTTCAACTACTTTTTTAAGTTTTCCTGTTAAATCAGATGGGAAAATTATCTCAAGTTATATGGATAATACACTTCAAAAAAGAACTTTCATTATTGATGACAACTGAATCCCTAAAATTTTGGAATGATTTAATAACTGATTTCTAGAAAATAAAAATAATAAAGATGTAATTGCATGAATTCATCCAGAAGAAAATTTCTTAAAAGATAGAAAATTACCAAGAAATTTTATGTGAATTATTGATAATAAAAACATTATTTTTGTTTTAGCAAAAGCGAAAACACAAGAAGATATGGTGAAAATAATGCAAAACCAATGAATTAAATTTGAAAATATACTCATGTTTGATTGATGACCATCATCACAGATGTCTTATATTGAAAAATGAGAGGATAAATCCTTTATTCATAAGGTATATTGAGGATGGAAAGTCCCACACTTTTTTTTAATAAGAGAAAAAAGATAATTTTTAGATTTTTACTATTTTTTTTATGTGATATATATTTATTTCAGCGGTATTTTTTATTATTTTTGCATTTTTATTTAAAAAACTAAAACATTCAAAAATAATGTTTTTTCCATTTTGTATCTACTTAGTTACATTATCAATTTGATTTATTTATGATGCTTTTGATTTTAGTAACAATTTTAATCAAAATATATGAGAAA